>JAIRZI010000087.1 GCA_031267295.1 Propionibacteriaceae bacterium
TGGTAGTAGCTGCGGTAACTGTTCTTGCACAACAGTTGCATACCTTGCCCCGGTGCATACCAGAATCTGCTCCGCCGGAAACAATGCTCGCGCACGATCCCAAGCCAACTGCAACAGCGAGCGTCCGTCAAACAGTGCTAACAACTGCTTCGGTTCTCCACCATGTGACAGTGGCCAGAGCCGTGTCCCCGAACCACCCGCCATAATCACGGCATAATCCATGTGTCTAAATCTAGTATCCTGCGTCAAATAATTCGCACTAAAGACATTCCTAGCAAGTTGCCCCGTGCAAGTTTGGACGGGTGAGCTAAGGTAGTTACCGTGGTTGATAAACGCTCCCCCGATGCCGTTACTAGCACTAAACATGCCGCTGATCTTGATTGGCTATACAACGGGAAGCTGCCACACACCGAAATATCAGAACCCGAACCTATGGCACAAGTGAACCTCTTAAACACCACTTCGCCTGCCGCTGCAAAACCAAAAGCGGCCATCAACCGCAACCGACATCCGTTTCGTATAGCGCTCATCATTGTTTTAGCGCTTGTTATAAGCTGGGTGGCTTTTATGGTTTATGCCCCACTACACGCTTGGAGTTCAGTGGAGCGCGTAAACAATACTCCCAGTGCTCCGCGTCCCGCCGATACCCCAGGCACGCTATTTCTGCTGGTAGGAGGCGATTCGCGCGATTCCATGACCGAAGAGGAACGTGAAAAATACGGCACTGGATACGCCGAAGGTAACCGTACCGACACCATGATGTTGTACTACATCCCCCCTACGGGACGCCCGGCACTCATCAGTTTGCCCCGTGACTCATACGTCGATATTCCCGGTTACGGTTTCGATAAACTCAACGCGGCGTACGCCTACGGTGGTGCACCGTTACTCACCGCCACTGTGGAACGGCTCAGCAATCTGCACATCGACGGTTATGTTGAGATTTCCATGAGCGGCTTCGCCAAATTGATAGATTACGTCGGAGGTATCAATATCTGCGTCGCTGAGGACATCTCTGATGTTAACTCCGGTTTGTACCTTGATGCTGGTTGTCATGATCTGGACGCTCGCACCGCACTCGCTTATGTGAGGATGCGCTACGCCGACCCCAGAGGCGATCTGGGCAGGGTGGAGCGGCAACGTGAAACTATTTCACTGGTAGCCCAGAAGTTACTGGTGCGCGAAAATGTGCTGTTGCCGTGGCGGTGGTGGGATACCACTCATGAATTAATAGACCTAGTGGCGGTCGGCTCTGACACTACTATCGGTCAACTCTGGGATGGCGCTATGGGGGGATTGAAAGTGGTTTCCGCTGGCGCGCTGCTTTTCACTGTCCCGATCTCTGACGCAGATGCGTTTACTGATGCTGGCTCTAGCGTGTTGCTTGATACGTCAGCATGTAGCGAGCTTTTTGCCGAGATTGCCGCCGGAGATACCGCAAACCTCGACAGATTCATCAACAAATAACGCCAACTAAAGTTCTTCCCTATCAAAGTTGCAGTATCTGGCTGGCAAGCCATAATACTTAGCCAAAAGTAACTCTACGCAACACAGCCACAACGCTACTACTGGCTTATCGGGCGGTTTGTGCGTATGCTGGCTCCTTTAGCGGCTGCCGTATCCCGTAGCGACTGCATGAACTGTATGTAGCGTTCCCGGAGTTTAGTATCGGCAACAGCCAGCATACGCACCGCCAACAGCGCGGCATTCCGGGCATTATCAATACCAACGGTGGCAACTGGCACTCCGCTTGGCATCTGCACAGTTGACAACAATGAATCTAGACCGTCTAGGGTTTTCGCTGCGATAGGCACTCCAATTACTGGCAACGGAGTAACAGCGGCTAGCACACCAGACAGGTGTGCCGCCCCGGACGCACCAGCAATGATTATTCGCAATCCGCGCTCAACAGCGCTGCGTCCATAGGCTAGCGTGTCATCCGGCATACGATGTGCTGACAATACGTTAACTTCCCAACTGATAGCGAACTCGTCTAAAGCGGAAGTCGCCGGTTCCATAATCGGCCAGTCGGAATCTGAACCCATGATGATGCCTACCAGTGGTGTATTCATTTAACCCTCCAGATCATTCACTAATCAATATTTAAGCCTACGCGCCCCGGTTCCCGTATGCCCAGATCAATTCAGACACCAGTGAATGCAGCCAGCCTATACGGGGTAATCCTGGAATCACTAGGAGTTGTCCGCTGGTCATGGTGAGTTTAAGCGAGCCGGAACCCAGTATCCTATCCAACAAGCTCACAGAACGCGACACCTGTTGAATATGAGAAAGCGGAATGTCGTGACGTATGGTGACAGCGATACCGGTACGCACTTTGATACGTCGGTTAGTGATCAAACATTGCGTCGTCCACCAGCGCAACACCGGCAACACCACGCCAAACAATGCGAGCACTGCCACCAGAATTAACAGTACAAAACTGCCGTACGGTTTCCACAATGTCGGCATCATAGCTAACCCTCCGCCGGTGAACATAGCAAGCACGATGATTGCCGTTGCCGGAGCAACCAAAAAAGCAACGCTCCGGCGGGTGTCCACCACAACTTTCTCCCCATCCGCTAACCCTTCATCTAAGGCTGTCATAATTCACCTCAGATGCACCACGTCACCGGCTGCAAATGGCGTAGGTACGCCCGCGCGTGAAACTACCAGCGCACCGTCGCCAGCGATAGCGACAGCTTCCCCTTCGCATGATTCAGTATCGGAAAGTATCACTCGAACACTGCGACCGATGGTAGCCGATAGCGCCAAATATTCAGTTCGTATATCCCCCGTTAGCTGCCATTGTTCAAAATACTGCGCAAAAGATGTCAGGATGCGCGCTATGATTAGCGATTTATCGGTAGGTAATCCGGCTAACGCTAACGAAGTTGCGCTGGGAAGAGGTAACTCCTCCAACTGCTGCCCGACGTTTACCCCGATGCCAATCACTGCGTATTCCCCATTTCCGTCTGCGATGATACCGCACACTTTCCGAGTGTCTATCAGCACATCATTCGGCCACTTTAACTCCACCCGAAATGCTTGTGTTGCGTCTAGGGAACGCAACGCCGTTGTGACTGCCATTCCAGAAAGTAGCGATAACCACCCCCATTGTGTCATCGGACGCTTAGGTTTCACTAATATACTCATCGCAATGTTGGTGCCGGGGGTATCCAGCCATTCCCGCGTAAACCTACCCCGACCGGAGGTTTGGTGCTCGGCGATGAGTACCGCTCCGGGGCTGGCTTCACCGGCAACAATAGCGCGCAGCAGATCGGTGTTTGTCGAACCGGTCTCGGCAACAACGTTTATGGGAGCAAATCCAGTATCTGCACCTAGATAAGCGGCGATACGAGCTGCATCAGCAGCGGGAAGTTGCGGCATTCTCAAATCTTATCGCCTATCCAATTTATCTGTCGCTATGCAACGCACTATGGTTTTCTGTTGCGCAAAAACTTTAGGCCATATTGGGTAAAACCCGATACACTAACGAACAATCGCGTAGTTCACGCATGTCAACTAGCAAGGAAACTCTATGAGTGTTACCAGTGACATTTCCGGTTCGTCGTGCTGCAATTCAACGGTTCTACGCCCGGTTTTTCGAGTGATACTTGGCTCGGGATCACCGGCTCGTTTGGCGGTGCTGCGAGCTGCCGGTGTCACTGCCGAAGTGATGGTTTCTGATGTTGATGAGTCGGTGACAGAAAGTGTCACTACGCAAGCTCTGGTTTGCGAGCTAGCTCGTCGTAAAGGCGAAGCGGTGTTGCGGTTAGTGCAACAACAGCCGACGGAGCGACAAACTATCGTTTTGGCTTGCGACACCATGTTGGAGTTGGGCGGTGTTCCTTACGGTAAGCCTGGCAATCTTGCTACTGCTTTAGAGCGGCTTGCTGAAATGCGTGGCAACAGTGGCACGCTTTACACCGGACATTTCGTAGCGGTCATCACCCCGGCGGATGTGGTCACCACCAGCGTGCAGGCCGCCGCCACCACGGTTCATTTTTCCGATATGACTGACGCTGAAATCGCTTGGTACGCCGCCACCGAAGAACCTCTAAACGTTGCAGGATCGTTCACAATTGATGGTCTCGGCGGCCCTTTCGTCACCGGAATCACTGGCGATCCGCACAACGTGGTCGGACTTTCACTACCACTGCTACGCAACATGCTCACTGATCTGGGAATCTGTTGGCCAGCAGTCATAGGCGATACCCGCACAATGTGAACTTAACCGCCCCCAGATTCCTAGCTTGTAATTAACCACTAACGAACGGCTAAATAGACCGCCACCCAATGCAGAATGGCGGCAACAACGGTGCAGGCGTGAAAAACCTCATGGTAACCAAACCAGCGTGGGGACGGATCTGGCCAACGCTTTGCATACACCACCGCACCCAACGTATAAACCAAACCGCCTAAAAGTAGCAGTATTGGGATGGTTGACCCAGCAGAAATCCAAAATGCCGGCATCCAGCCAACGGCAATCCACCCCATAGCGACATAAAGCGCAGCTTGTACCCAACGGGGTGTCTTCAACGCCAACACCCCAAGGGCGACCCCTAATCCAGCGATACCCCAAATAACACTTATCAGCACCACCATATTGGCTCCATGTAGCACCCCAATAGTGATTGGAGTGTAGGTACCGGCGATGAATATGAAGATATTTGAATGGTCGAATCGTTGCAGGATTTTATCGCGACGAGCGTCCCACATGCCAAGGTGGTAGACGGCACTCACTCCAAATAGCAGCAGTGAACACGCCATATATACCGCTACTGCGGCAATCTGTGCTCCTCCACGCGACATAAAGATGAGCATTAGACCACCGGCCAACGCCGTCAAAGTGCAAGCAGCGTGCAGCACACCCCGCATTCGAGGTTTATCTTCATCAACCCACTCATCGGTGGTAGCTAGGGGTGCCGTCTGAGATAGTTCTGCAGCATCAGCTTCAATTTCAAACGGGTCACGTTCCAAAGTAGTTACGCTCACGTAGTAACGTTACCTTGGAATCTGACAACTGACGCAATTTAACTCAAAGAGACCTCTAAAACGCTCACTGCGCTATGGCAGCGTAAACCGAATCTGATATGCCCAGTAATCTTTTACACAAACCCTCATCAGCTAGGCTTAACTATGTGGCTGATTCACTGCTGAACCCGGTGTACCACCTCTATGGCAACTGGTTACGAAAGAGGTTGTCGCCTGGTGCGCTACCGCAGCACGTCGCGGTACTCGCCGACGGAAACCGCCGTTGGGCAAGGGCTAACGCTCCCGAAGCACCGTTGGTCATCGGGTATCAGGCGGGCGCTACTAAGTTGCGCGAATTCGTCAGTTGGTGCCAAGAACTCGGCATCAGCACCGTTACTCTCTGGGTGCTCTCTACTGAGAATCTGCAACGCGCAGCGACAGATGAACTCGCCCCGTTGCTGGATGTGATCACCAATTTAGTACGTAAACTCACCACGGACAGCAGCCTTAAAGTGCAGGTGGTGGGTGATCTCACGCTGTTGTCTTCTGACGCTGCGGCGGCACTCAAAGCAGCCGAGAGCGCCAGCACGCCCCATAACCCCAGCACTCAGGTGAATGTAGCGGTAGCCTACGGTGGTCGCCATGAATTACGCGATGCGGTGCGTACTTTACTTGCCGCCGAAGCTGTCAAAGGTAACACCCTGTCACAGTTAGCCACCACATTGGAAACCGATCAGATCGCCGCTCATCTTTATACTGCTGGACAACCGGATCCCGATCTCATCATTCGTTCCTCGGGCGAACAGCGGCTCTCCGGTTTCTTGATGTGGCAAAGCGCTCACTCCGAGTTTTATTTCTGTGAAGCTCTCTGGCCAGATTTCAGATACATCGACTTCCTCCGTGCGCTACGCGCGTATGCGCAACGCGAACGTCGTTATGGGCGCTAAAACCTGATTTTTATCATGACGGGGGGTGGTTAGTGCACAATAACGTATCAAGTCTCCCCGTCACTGTGGAGCGTGTAGGGCGGCACAACGCAACAACGCACTGAGTCTCCCCGTCACTGTGGAGCGTGTAGGGCGGCACAACGCAACAACGCACTGAGTCTCCCCGTCACTGTGGAGCGTGTAGGGCGGCACAACGCAACAACGCACAACAACGTTCCCCCGTCATTGCGAGGAGCGTAAGCGACGAAGCAATCCAGAAAAAGGTGCTTGCTAAACAAAAAAAATGATCCTATTCAATAAACCCGAACTAGAAAGACTCACATAAACAACACCCTAAATAACTGGACTGCTCCGCGCCCTTTTGCTCACTCGCAATGACAGACGATAAATAACCGCGTGATGCATATCACCACTTCGAATAACTCTGATCCCAGTAAGCAACCGAACCCTAACAACACTAACGTCTAATAGTGGTGGTGGTTCGTTTGATAGTCCGGATGGTT
>JAIRZI010000040.1 GCA_031267295.1 Propionibacteriaceae bacterium
TGGATTGCTTCGTCGCTTGTGCTCCTCGCAATGACGGGGAGAGTTTCAGTGCTTATGCTCCTCGCAGTGACGGGTGGGCTGGAGCTATTATCGTGTAAGTTCTACGTTTTTCATTATGGTGGGCTGTGTCAAGTTTTGTGGACATGGTTTGTTTCTTTTTAAGCAGCGAGGGGTAGTTCGTTGCTGGTTTGTGGGGTGTGGTCTTCCATGGCTTGGGTGGGGGTGCGGTAGTTAAGTGTTGAGTGGGGGCGTTGCCTGTTGTAGTAGACCTCGATATAGGTTGCGACTGCTAGTTTGGCTTTGGCTCTGGTGGTGAAGTGTTGTTGGTGGTACATCTCGTTTTTGAGCATTGAGAAGAATGATTCTGCTACAGCGTTGTCCCAGCACACTCCGGTACGTCCGCATGATAAACGTACGTTTATCGTTGTAGCTGTTAGAGCCATTTCTCGGGATGTGTACTGCGAACCACGATCAGTGTGGAAGATAGCGTTACCTGCTATGTATCCGGCATGGTAAGCCATTAAGAGCGCGTCAACAGTGAGAGATGCACGCATGTGTTCAGCTATCTGCCAACCGACTACCATGCGGGTAGTCAGGTCAATCACGGTCGCTAGATACAGCCAACCTTCCCCAGTTTTCAAATATGTGATGTCACCGACCAACACAGTTGTAGCTACTGGTGGAATGAAATGCCGACGAACCAGGTCAGGGCGAGTGGCAGCATTCGGGTCAGCGATAGTGGTCTTCTTCGATGTTCTCGGTTGAATACCAACCAACCCTAACTCGCGCATGATTTTACGTACCAACCATAATGATGCTGTAACACCTTTAATGACGAGTTGCGCTTGGATGCGTCTAGCACCATGACGTTTCTCAGACTGAACCCATAACCGGTGGATCAACCCACGGAGCATTTCTCGACGTTCCCGCCCATTGTTGGAATGTTTGTGTCTCCACCGGTAGTAGCCTTGCCTAGCCACGTTCAACAATCGAGCCATCATAACAACCGGATAGTTAACCTTCTCCTCTTCCATGAGCATGTATTTCGCATTCACGGGAGCGTCCGGGCGAAGAAGGCTGCGGCTTTTTTTAAGAACTCATTCTCCATCACCAACCGTCGATTCTCATCTTCCAGTTGACGAATCCTAGCCACCCCTAACGGGTCAATAGGTTTACCAGGAACAAGATGTTCTACCCGATACGCACGCACCCAATTACCCAACCCTTGCGGAGTAACACCCAAACTCCTAGCCACCTCCGTCACCGTTCTACCAGTAACCACCACCATCTGGACTGCCTCCGCTTTAAACTGAGGCGAAAACCGTCGAAAACCACCCCGACGACCATCACTCATAAACATAATCAATACTCTCCTAAACGATCACTGTCTACAAAAAGCATGACACTCCATGGGGTTGGCTTTTGTTTTCTTGGTATGTTTCTGGTTTGGTTATTGTTTTTCTGGATTGCTTCGTCGCTTGTGCTCCTCGCAATGACGGGTGGGCTGGAATCTACATTTTTCATTATGGGGTTGCTCTTGTTTTCTGGGCATGTTTCTAAATTTGTTGTGTGGTTATCTGTTGTTTGTCGTTGCGAGTGACCGGAGGTGGATAACAATGACACACCACTTAATTTCGTGTCATCTTGTAGTACATTCTTGTCTATTTCAGTCTATATTTACTTCTGTGACTAGGGGTTATTTGAGCGTAAAACGTAGTAGAAACTTGTACCCGAGGGGGGACTCGAACCCCCAAGGTGTCACCACCAGCCGGGTTTGAGCCGACCGCGTATACCATTCCGCCACTCGGGCAAGCTAAACCATTGTGCCATAAATCTGATGATATTAGGAACACAAAGATTCATGTTTTCAATTCATATGAAACTGTTAATCGTCGGGGTTAACAGTTTCATACTCTGGTAGCTGATTGGTTCACTCAATTACCGTTCACTTGCCCGTTACAGATCGTTACTGTCAGACATAGCGGCTAGAGTTCCGGTATGGCATCTAAACTGCTGCTCGTTGATGGGTATTCAATGGCGTTCCGGGCATTCTATGGAGTGCCAGTTGACAATTTCGTCACTAGCACAGGACAACACACCAATGCAGTGTATGGATTTTTCTCAATGTTTTTGCAGGTTGTTAAACTGCATCATCCGACGCATATTGCTGTGGCTTGGGATGCTGCGCGGGAGAGTTTCCGAACCGTTAAATATCCAGATTATAAGGCGACTCGTAGCGCCGCCCCACCAGAATTTGCGGGGCAAGCGCAGTTAATCCGCGAGATTTTAGATGCGGCTCATATCATTCATTTGGAAAAAGCCGATTATGAGGCGGACGACATTATCGCTACCTTGGCGGCGCAAGGTGCGTTGAATGGTATGAAAGTGTTGCTCTATTCTGGAGATCGGGATTTAATTCAGCTAGTCACCCCGGATGTGAATCTACTTTGGCCAGGTCGAGGGGTTGGTGGCCCACAGGTGATGGGGCCTGCTGAAGTGCAAGCTAAGTATGATGTTTCGCCAGAGCGTTACCCCGAATTAGCGGCCTTAGTTGGTGAAACGAGTGATAATCTTCCGGGAGTTCCGGGAGTGGGGCCGAAGACTGCCGCCAAGTGGATAAAAGAATTCGATGGTCTCGATAACCTGCTGGCTCACGTTAGTGAGGTGTCTGGCAAAGTGGGGGAGAGTTTGCGCTCACATGTTGCAGATGTGCTACGTAATCGTGAGTTGAATGCGTTGGTCACTACGCTTAATCTGCCGTACGAACCCGCCGATTTGAGGTTGTGTCCTGTGGATGCTGCCGCTATAAACCGGTTATTCGATGCGCTACAAATTCGGCATTTGCGTTACGAATTGCTAGCTGTTTTGGGTACCGATCTACCAGTTGCCGCTAACCGCAGCGAATCGAGAGTTATACGTAGCAGTCAGCTACTTGCCCCAGGCGAATTATCCGAATGGTTAGCAACTCATGCGAACGCAACCCATGCGGACGCAACTGACGCAACCGCAACTCATGCGGACGCAACTGACGTGAGCGCAACTGACGTGAGCGCAACTCATGCGGACGTAACTGACGCAACCGCAACCGATGCGGACGTAACTGACGCAATCGCAACCCATGCGGACGTAACTGACGTGGACGTAACTGACGTGAGCGCAACTCATGCGGATGTAACTGACGCAACCGCAACCGATGCGGACGTAACTGACGCAATCGCAACCCATGGCGGCGAAGTTATCGGCGTTGATTTTGTTGGTAGTTGGGGTCGGGGAGTAGGCGACATCACCAGCGTTGCATTAGCGGATGCTACCGGGGCAGTTTGGGTGGATGTTGCCGCTCTTACTCCGGTTGACGATGCAGCGCTAGCAAACTGGCTTAACTGCACTACCGCACCGAAAACTATTCACGGCGCTAAAGGCCCACTGCTAGCGTGTTGGCAACGCGGCTGGGATATGCAAGGCATCGTTAGTGATACGGAACTGGTTGCTTACTTGCTGCGCCCCGATCAGCGGGTGTATAGCCTTGATTCATTGAGTCAACAGTTTTTGCAACATTCGCTCGTCTCGGCTACTGCCGAACCTGCTAGCGCGCAAGGAATGCTCGATTTTGCGCGCTCAAATGACACAACCCGCGAAGAATCAACGGCGCGCGCCGGAACGGTGCTTGATCTGTCAATAGCTCTCAGTAAAGAGCTAGACCTAGTAGATGAGCAGTTGCTGTTCACCAACATCGAGTTACCTCTCACCCGCGTGTTAGCCAAAATGGAAGCTATCGGTATCAACAGCGACTTGGTTCTTATGGAGCGATTGCGATCCGATCTTAATGATCGCGCAACGACTGCGGAACAAGCTGCCTACCGCATCATCGGTAAACAGGTGAATCTTAGTAGCCCAAAACAGTTGCAGGTTTTGTTGTTTGACGAACTGGGGATGCCGAAGACAAAAAAGATCAAAACTGGCTATACCACTGATGCAGAAGCATTGGCCGAACTTCACACCAAAACTGAACACCCGTTTTTGGCGCACTTGCTGGCATACCGTGACGCAGTGAAACTGCGGCAAATGGTGGACACTCTGCTCAACTCCGTCACCGATGACGGACGTATTCACACCACATTTCAACAGACTGTTGCCGGCACTGGGCGGCTTTCCAGCGTCGATCCGAACTTGCAAAACATACCAGTGCGCACCGAAGAGGGGCGTCGGGTACGAGAGACGTTCGTTGCCGGTGCGGACTATGACGGATTACTCAGTGTGGATTACTCGCAGATTGAAATGCGAGTGATGGCGGATGCTTCTGGCGATGCTCAACTCATCGAAGCGTTCCGTTCTGGCATCGATTTCCACACCGTCACGGCATCACGGGTATTTGGGATTCCTGAGTCCGAAGTAACCCCGCAGCAGCGTTCCAGCGTGAAACAGATGAATTATGGGTTAGCGTATGGGCTGTCGGCTTATGGGCTTGCCAGTCGTCTCGCAGTGTCGGTGGGAGTAGCCAAATCTCTGATGAAAGACTATTTCAACACGTTTGCCGGAGTGCGTGACTATCTGCATAGTGTGGTCGATGAGGCGCGCCAAGTAGGTTACACTCAAACGCGCTTCGGGCGGCGGCGTTATCTGCCTGACCTCAATTCTGCGAATTATCAACTACGCGAGATGGCGGAACGGGCAGCTTTGAACGCTCCGATTCAAGGCACCGCTGCCGACATCATTAAAGTGGCGATGTTGCGGGTGGATGCGGCGTTGACGGCGGCCAAATTGCGCTCCCGAATGCTGTTGCAAATCCATGACGAGCTATTGTTTGAGGTGGCACCAGGAGAACAGGAACTGCTGCAAACCGTGGTAAGTGACGTTATGCGCTCCGCCGTTGATCTCGCAGTACCGCTGGAAGTGGCGGTCGGGTTCGGAGCGTCGTGGGCGGCCGCTGCTCACTGACGTGTTTTTTGAAAACGCACCAGCAATTGACCGTTTCCGGTGTGTGCCGCTAAGCTAGTAGCGCATTGCGCCGCAGTGTCCTGTTGGCGTGCTCACGCACTTTCGACAGGCCAAACCTTACGTTACGTATTTTCAACAATCGGAGCCCTACTACATGACCTCAAACGAGGCAGTCGTCGCAGTAGACGACTTCGGCTCACCGGAGGCTTTCGAAGCTGCGGTGGATGCCACAATCAAAAACTTCAACGACGGTGACATTATAAAAGGTGTCGTTGTCAAAATAGACCATGACGAAGTTCTCGTCGATGTGGGCTATAAAACCGAGGGTGTTATTCCTTCCAAAGAACTTTCCATCAAGCACGATGTGGATCCCAATGAGATCGTCAAGATCGGTGACGAAGTCGAAGCCCTTGTGCAGCAGAAGGAAGACAAAGAAGGCCGACTAATTCTGTCCAAGAAACGCGCTCAGTATGAACGTGCTTGGTCTGTCGCCGAACAGGTAAAGGAAGAAGATGGTACCGTCACGGGTACTGTCATTGAGGTGGTCAAGGGCGGTCTTATCGTTGACATCGGTTTGCGTGGCTTCCTGCCGGCATCGCTGGTTGATATGCGCCGGGTGCGCGACTTGCAACCTTTCATAGGTAGCGAGATCGAAGCGAAAATCATCGAACTTGATAAAAACCGCAACAATGTGGTGCTATCGCGTCGCGCCTGGTTGGAGCAGACTCAATCCGAAGTGCGCCAGACATTCCTTGATAACTTGGAGAAGGGTCAGATTCGCAAGGGCGTTATCAGTTCCATCGTCAACTTTGGTGCATTTGTTGATCTGGGCGGGGTGGACGGCCTAGTACATGTTTCTGAACTATCTTGGAAACATATCGACAACCCGCATGAAGTTGTCGAAGTTGGTCAGCCGGTCACTGTTGAAGTGTTGGAGGTCGATCACAACCGAGAGCGGGTGTCGTTGTCGTTGAAAGCGACGCAAGAAGATCCGTGGCAGGTGTTCGCCCGTACTCACAAACTGGGCGAAATTGTGCCGGGTAAAGTAACTAAACTGGTTCCGTTCGGCGCATTTATGCGAGTTGAGGATGGTATTGAGGGTCTGGTTCATGTGTCGGAACTTGCCGGTCGTCATGTTGAGATTCCCGAACAGGTGGTCGGCGTTGACGATACCGTGATGGTGAAGATCATCGACATCGACTTGCCGCGTCGGCGCATCTCGCTCAGTCTTAAGCAGGCGAACGAAGGTGTGGATGTCAGCGCGGAAGAGTTCGATCCGACTAGCTATGGCATGGAAGCTTCCTACGACGATCAGGGTAACTACATCTACCCCGAGGGGTTTGATCCTGAAACGAACGATTGGAAACCTGGTTACGAGGAGCAGCGTGAAGCTTGGGAAACGCAGTACGCAGAAGCACGAGAGCGTTTCGAAGCGGTGAAGAAGCAGGCTGTTGAGGCTGAAGCTGCTGATTTGGCTGCCAAAGTTGAGGCGGCGCAAGATCAGACGAGTTACAGTTCTGCGACACCAGAGACAGAAAACTCGCTCGCTTCCGATGAAGCGTTGCAAGCACTGCGCGAGAAGCTCACTGGTAACGCCTAAAGCACCCGTCAAACAGCCCGTCTCGAAAACATATCGAGACGGGCTGTGGTGTTTTCCGGCGCGGCGGCGGCAATTCTGGCAGTATGTGAATATGCGAAAGCTTCGAGTTGGGCTTACTGGAGGGATCGCCTCCGGAAAATCTGTAGTAGCACGCTTCTTTGAAGAGTTTGGTGCGGTGGTGGTTGATTATGACGTGCTGGCACGTCGCGTCGTCGAACCTGGTACCCCCGGCTTGGAAGTGCTGGTGCAGGTTTTCGGTAAACAGATTTTGCGACGGAACGGCACTCTTGACCGTGAAGAGTTCGCCGAACTGGTGTTTAATGATGAGCAAACTCGTGATCAACTGAACGCGATAATCCATCCGCTTATCCACGCCGCCGCTATTGGAGCTGATGACGCAGCCCCGGATGGTGCCATTGTGATGCACATAATTCCGCTGCTGGTGGAAACCGGCTTCGTAGCCGAGTTCGACAAAATTGTGGTGGTTGATGTGCCGATTGAGACGCAGATCGAGCGGTTGATGGGACGCAACGGCTATAACCGGATGCAAGCCAAGCAGCGCATCGCTGCGCAAGCTATCCGAGAGACGCGGCTTGCCGTTGCCGACTATGTGATCGACAACTCTGGCACTATCGCCGCCACGTTAGAGCAAGCTCAACAGGTGTGGTCGCAGTTAGCAGCGAGCCGTGCCAGTTCTTAAAAAAGTCAGTTACTAACAAGCGAAGGTTCCTTAAGAGTTAACCTGCCATTCACTTGAGTTTAGGGCTGTGTGCAGATTGCACGCCTAACGTCTCTAAATATGAAACATAATAAATCAGTAAAACTACTGACACTTGCGACTACTACAGCCGCAGTTTTACTGCTCGCTGCTTGTAGCGCGAGTAATGAGCAACCGGTTGTGCCGCCTACAAGCGACACCCCAAATGCTCCTGCCTTAAGCGGTACTCTCAATCTGGGGGGTTCGAGCGCACAAACTGCGGCACAGACCACTTGGCGCGCCGCTTTCCAAAGTGCCAATAGCGCCGTCAGTGTGAACTATGACCCGCTCGGTTCCGGTGCGGGTCGTACTGGTTTTGCCGACGGGGCTTACGCGATGGCAGGCACCGACGATGCTTTCCAGCTAAGCGACATCGCTAGCACCGAGTTCAAACTGTGCGCGACCGGTTCTGGCATTGTTGAACTGCCGGTATACGTCTCGCCAATCGCTGTGGCTTACAACTTGCCCGGCATCACAGAACTCAAACTGGACGCGGCTAGTGTCGCCGCCATCTTCACCGGACGTATCACGCAGTGGAACGACCCGGCACTGCTGGCGTTAAACCCCAATGTGGCGTTGCCAGAGTTGAACATCACCACCGTGCATCGCGCTGATAAATCAGGCACTACTGGCAACTTCACCGATTATTTGACCGATGCCGCTTCCGAGTTTTGGACTGCGGGGCGTACGGAGAGTTGGCCGGCTGAGTTGAGTGGCGAAGCTGCGGAGAAGACGCAGGGTATGCGGCAAGCACTTGAAGCTGCCAACGGCGCTATTGGTTACATTGATGTCTCGCAGGTTGGTTCTTTGGGGATGGCCAGTTTGTTAGTGCAAGGAACCGCTGTTGAACCCACTGCTGCAGCCGCAGCAAAAGCGTTGGCCGGGTCTGGGTTGGAAGCCGGGCGTAGCAACATTGATTTGGCGTATGACATCAATCGGGTGCCTACCGACAACACCGCCTATCCGCTCATTATGGTGAGTTACCTAGTGGCCTGCCAGCAGTATCAGGATGCGACGACCGCTGAACTGGTTAAAGCTTATGCCACGCACGTTATCAGCGAAGCTGCTCAGTCCGCCGCCGCTAAAGATGCTGGTTCAGTGAGTTTATGGGAGGATGCGGCGCTACAGAAGAGAGTCGCTGATGCCGCTGAAGCAATTCGGTAGAGAACTGCTAGTGATCGATGTGCTAGCGCCATCGGATACTGTGCGCTCAAGTGGAGCGCGTCACGAAAACGCGCCCCACTTGAGCGAGGTGTATCCCCCAGGCGCGCCCCAACTGCGGCAGGCGAGTCATCGAGATGTGCTCCGGATATTCAGCGTGGTAGCCGCAGTGGTGACGCTGTTGTTACTGGGCGGGGTGGTGGTTTTTCTAGCTATCGAAGGTGCTCCGGCTCTTGCGGGCACGTCGGAGAACCTGCCGGCAGGCGCGAGTTCCATCTGGGCGTTGGCAGGGCCGTTGCTGTTTGGTTCACTGTGGGCATCCGCGTTAGCGATTGCGGTGGCTGCACCGTTGGGAATAGGGGTCGCCTTGTTCTCCGTGCTGGTGATGCGCGGTGCTTTAGGACGTTGGCTTGGCACCGCCATTGATGTGCTGGCGGCGGTACCTTCTGTGGTTTACGGTCTCTGGGGTTTGATGGTTGTCGCGCCACAGACAGTACGAATATATAACTGGTTGGCTACGCATTTGGGATGGATTCCTTTCTTCGCCGGTCAGCCCTCGACTACGGGTCGCACCATCTGCACCGCAGCGTTGGTGTTGGCAATAATGATTCTGCCTATCGTGTCTAGCGTTTCTCGGGAAGCTATCAGATTGGTTCCCAGCAGTTCCATTGAAGGGGCACAAGCCTTAGGAGCCACCCGTCAAGAGATGATTCGTCGAGTGGTGTTGCCGGAGGCACGTTCTGGGATTATGGCTGGAATCATGCTTGCGTTAGGACGGGCGCTCGGCGAAACAATGGCGGTAGCCATGGTACTTTCAGCTACTCCGTTCCTGGTGTCGTTCCGGTTATTGAGTTCCCAGAACCCCGGAACTGTCGCCGCATACATCGCTCAGAACTACCCCGAAGCGCACGGGCTTGAAGTGAACGCTTTAGTTTGGTTAGGGCTACTGCTCTTCGCAGTGACGTTTGTAGTGAGTTTTTTTGCCCGGCTGGTGGTACGGCGAAGTAGTGGGGGGTCGCGATGAGAGATACTATGCTGCATATTGCTAAACGGCGCACAGTAGCCGACAGGGTCTTTACCGGTGGTCTTATCGCTTGCGGAGTATTAGCGATAGTGCCACTTATCTCGGTGGTGTGGACAACACTTTCGCGTGGGTCTGAACGCTTAGATATTGATTTCTTTACGCAGTCGATGCGCGGTATAACCGGTGCCGGCGGTGGCGCGTTACATGCCATCATGGGAACGTTACTCATCACCGCTTCGGCCACATTGATCGCGGTGCCGATCGCGTTTGGTACCGCACTGTGGTTGACGGAGTACGCCGCTTCGACTACGTCACCAGCGGTTAAAGCGCTGGCGCGCACGGTACGCGGGGTGATTGACGTGTTGGCAGGCATTCCGTCTATCGTCGCCGGACTGTTCATGTATGCGGTGATCGCGCTCACTCTCGGGCCGGGGTATCGTAGCGGTTTTGCGGGAGCGGTGGCGCTCGCACTAATTATGATTCCAGTTGTGGAACGCTCTGGGGAAGAGGTTTTGGCGCGGGTACCAGCCGAACTGAAAGAGGCGGGGCTTGCGTTAGGCGCGCCACAGTGGTCGGTGATTTTACGAGTGGTGTTGCCCACAGCGCTGCCTGGTTTAGTGTCGGCGTTACTACTTGGCATTTCAAGAATCATCGGGGAGACGGCACCGCTGCTACTAGTGGCGGGATTCACCGACTCAATGAACTACAACCTCAGCGCTGGTCGCATGATTTCGTTGCCGGTGTATGTGTATTCGCAGTGGCAGAACAAAGGAGTGGATGCGCAAGCATATGACGCTCGTGCCTGGAGCGCAGCATTAGTGCTGCTCGCTGGGGTGCTGCTGCTGCACGGGTTAGCCGGGTTGGTGATACGGCTGCAACGACAAAACCGGCAGGTAAGGAGAGCACGTAGGTGACTATCAAAATTGAGAATCTGAACGCCTACTACGGCGCATTGCAGGCGGTAGCTGATGTCAGTTTGACGATTCAAGAGTGCGCTGTTACTGCGTTGATTGGGGCTAGTGGTTGTGGAAAATCCACCCTGTTGCGTTGTATTAACCGTATGCATGAAATTATTCCGGGTGCTTTAGTGAGCGGAGTGGTGCGGCTGAACGAAACTAACCTCTACGAACCCCAAGCTGATCCGGTGGCGGTGCGCGCTCGGGTGGGGATGGTGTTTCAGCGTCCGAATCCGTTCCCCACTATGTCGATCGCTGAGAACGTGTTGGCGGGGTTCCGTTTGCGTGGCGAACGGTTGTCCAAAACGGAGAGCCAAGAGACGGTGGAACATGCGCTCAGTGCCGCTAACCTTTGGAGTGAAGTAAAAGACCGATTGAAAAGTCCCGGCACCGGGCTTTCCGGTGGTCAGCAGCAGCGACTATGTATCGCGCGAGCATTGGCATCACGGCCAGACGTGCTGCTGATGGATGAACCTTGTTCTGCGCTTGACCCGGCATCCACTGGAGCCATTGAGGAGTTGCTTGGCGAACTACGCTTAGCGCACACCGTGGTGATCGTCACCCATAATCTGTCGCAAGCGATGCGAGTTGCTGATCAAGTGGCGTTCATGGCTACCACTTCGGCGGCGAACGGCGGGCATTTAGTCGAGTACGGTAGTTCGACGCAGATGTTCGATCATCCGGCGCAATCAGCCACCCAAGATTACATTGCCGGTCGTTTCGGATGAAGAAAAGTACATTGTCTCGTAGACTCAGAACGATGGCTGATAAAGAGAAACCACCAGTTCCCAAGCGGGCATTGGAAGCAATTCGTGCGTTCGGTGGGTACTCCGTGGTGGTGACACCCACTTTGAAAGTTGTTTACTGCTCTCCCAATGCGCTAGCGCTACCGATAGTGTCTTCGGGAATGCTAATTCATCAAAAGTTAGCGGAGTTGGCCAGTACGGCCTGGTTGGAGGGTCAAGCGTTGGTGCACCATGAGTGGTTCACCGATCTAGGCTCAATTGAACAGGCCGAAGTGTCAGCCACCAAACTAGCGGGACGTTGCGTGCTGCTGACGATCACCGACTTTACTGCCGCAATGCGGGCGGAACAGGTGCGCCATGATTTGGTGTCGAACATCGGACACGAACTACGCACTCCAGTGTCGGGAGTGCAAGTGATAGCCGAAGCGTTGGATGTCGCCAAAGACGACCCGGAGGCGGTGACGTACTTCTCGGGGCGACTGAAACTAGAAGCTGAGCGGATGGCGCGTCTCATTGAGGACATTTTAGCTTTGGCGCTCGCGCAAGATCGCAGCACGGAACGGTTTGTCACCGTCGATCTAGCAGACGTGGTGACTACGGCATGGGAACATGAAGCGACGCGCGCGAACTCCGAGGGTATCACTTTGAACGTCGCTGTTCCGGCAGTTGGCGAAGTGGAGGTGTTCGGTGATGCCGGAGCGCTCATCACTGTGCTGGATAACCTCATCGACAACGCTATCAGTTATTCGCCCGCCGGTTCGGTGGTGGAGGTGAACGTCATGGTAGATCGCGGGTTGGGGAAAGCTATTTTGAGTGTCGCTGATCATGGGATTGGCATTGAACCCGCCGACCAAGGGCGTATCTTTGAACGGTTCTATCGTTCAGATCGCGCTCGTTCCCGGCGTACCGGCGGCACTGGTCTGGGGCTGGCTATCGTAAAAAATATTGTGCTGGCGCACAGTGGAAGCGTGGGAGTGCGCTCCCAGCCGGGTATCGGTGCTACGTTCACGGTGGTGTTGCCGTTAGGCGCTCCGTTGGGAACGCAACAGGACGGGTATTTAAGTTTCTTGGATACGCAAGATGATGAATGAAAGGGGCTTCAAATGGCACAGGTGTTGCTAGTAGAGGATGACGACACGTTGCGAGAGACGCTAAGTTACCTGCTGCGCCGCGAAGGTCACGAAGTGCGAGCCGTCGCTGACGGTGTGAGCGCTTTGGAAGAGTTTGAAACCAGACAACCAGAGGTGATTCTGCTTGATTTGATGCTTCCTGGCGTGGACGGCACTGAGATCGCACGTCGGGTGCGGTTGGTGTCGGAGGTTCCCATAATCATGTTGACCGCAAAAAACTCTGAGGGCGATATTGTGCTCGGTTTGGAGTTGGGAGCAGACGATTATGTGACTAAGCCGTTCTCCACCCCAGAACTGTTGGCGCGGGTGCGCTCAGTGGTGCGTCGGGGACGGGCGCGTCAAGGGACAACACCGGAGGAGATTGACGACTCTTACGCGCTCAAAGCATCTGGGATTGAGATGTATGTGGAACGGCATCGGGTCACCGTAGATGGCGTTGAAATCAAACTGCCGCTGCGAGAGTTTGAACTACTGGAAATGTTACTGCGCAACGCCGGGCGGGTGCTCACCCGAGGCCAGCTAGTAGATCGGCTTTGGGGAACGAACTATGTGGGGGATACCAAAACGTTAGATGTGCATGTGCGGCGCTTACGAGCCAAGATAGAGCACGACCCGGCTCGTCCAGAACGATTACTAACGGTGCGGGGCTTGGGTTACCAGTTAGCTGAAATGTGAGCCGGGGAATTAAGACTTGGTCAGTGGGGGTGTGAGTTTACGCACCTTTGGGATGTGTCATATCTATGGGTATCACCCAAGCGTCGAACTGCTCGGCGGTGACGGCACCGGATTCTAGCGCGGCTTGCCGCAAGCTAAGCCCTGCGTGGTGAGCGCGTTTGGCGATAGCGGCTGCTTGGTCGTACCCGATATGTGAATTAAGTGCGGTTACTTGCATTAGGTTCTTTGCTAGGTTCTCAGCGATCTTTTCGCGGTGCGCTTCGATGCCTTGGGCACAGTGTTCATTGAACATTTTGCAAGCATCGGCGATAAGTTGAATGGATTCCAATACTGCCCATGCCAATACTGTTTTGAATACGTGTAGTTGGAAGTTGCCTTGGGTGGCTGCGAATCCTACTGTTGCGTCGTTGCCGAACACTTTAGCTGCGACCATAGTCATCGCTTCGCATTGGGTGGGGTTGATTTTGCCGGGCATGATTGAACTGCCGGGTTCGTTTTCGGGAATTATTAACTCGCCGATGCCGTTACGCGGCCCGGAAGCGTACCAACGTACGTCGTTAGCGATCTTCATTAACGCTCCGGCTAGGGTGCGTAGCGTGCCGGACACATTAGCTAGTGCGTCATGTGCCGATAGTGCTGCGAACAAATTGTTGTGTTGTCGGAATGGAGTTTTGGTTTCCGTTGCAATTTTGGCGGCGCAGAGTTTGCCGAAATCTTTATGGGCGTTGAGTCCGGTGCCCACGGCGGTACCACCGATCGCTAAGGCTTGTGCTTCACTTTCGGCAAATTTGACGGCGGTGAGCGCATCGTCAAGTTGGGCTACCCAGCCGCTGATGACCTGCCCGAGTCGTACGGGAGTAGCATCTTGTAAATGGGTGCGACCCACCATCACAACATCGTCGAACGTTTGGGCTTTCGCAGCCAAGGTGTCGCGTAACTCCTGCACCGGTTCATACAGATAATCTCTGAGTTGACACACCACTGCAATATGCATCGCTGTTGGGAAAGTGTCGTTGGACGACTGAGCGCGGTTCACGTCGTCATTCGGGTGTATCGGGTTTTTGGAACCTAATACCCCGCCAGCTAGTTCAATGGCACGGTTGCTGATAACTTCATTGGCGTTCATATTCGATTGGGTACCGGAACCGGTCTGGAACACCACTAAAGGAAACTCTGCATCCAGTTTGCCTGCGATGACTTCATCGGCTGCTTGTACGATAAGTGCTGCCTTGTCGGCAGCGAGTTCGCCCAGTTCCGCGTTCGCTTGGGCGGCAGCTTTCTTCAACACTCCGAGCGCCTTAATCATAGGCCGTCCCCAGATGAATGTGGGACGACCGATGTCGAAGTTATGAATAGAACGTGCGGTTTGTGCACCCCAATAATGTTCGGAAGAAACTTCGATGGCTCCCATGGAATCAGTTTCAGTACGGGTGGTTGTCATGATGCGATCATAGCCACGAATGACCTTTCTAGGGTGAGTTCACCGAATGTTGTTAGCGATTTTTACGAGAAAACGCTCTGAGCACTTAGCGAATGTAAGCAAACCAACTAGCTAAGTTGGCTCACATAGGGTTAAGGGATGCAAATATGCTGTGCTATGTGGTTGCGGCTCGCTCAGGATGAGCAGTGGCGGTAATCTAGAGTTTGCTACCAGATGTTAAGGAGGCACGATGGCTTATGTTGTCACCCAGCTCTGTGTCGATGTGAAGCATAAAGACTGTTTAGATGAATGCCCAGTCGATGCTATCTATGAAGGGGAACGCACCGTTTATATCAACCCGGATGAGTGCGTGGACTGTGGCACCTGTGAAGCAGTGTGCCCAGCGGGAGCGATCTTCTACGAAGACGATTTGCCGGAAGAGTTTGAAAATTATGCGGATATTGCACGGGAGTTTTTCGCAATGACGGGTGCGTCGGGTGGTGGTGCTTTTGCCGGGCCACAGCACACCGATGAACTGCGGGTCGCACAGTTACCGCCACAGTTATGACTCTGATAACGCGACTGCCGGAGTTTCCCTGGGACTCGCTGTCGGCTGCCGCTACGCGAGCCAGTGCACACCCGGACGGTATTGTTGATCTTTCTGTGGGAACGCCGGTGGATGCCACGCCGGATATAGCGGTGGCTGCACTGATGGCAGCCGCAGATGCGCATGGCTATCCAGCAGTCTGGGGCACCGCAGCGTTAAGGCAATCTATTATTGGATATCTGCAGCGTCGTTGGAACGCATCGGGAGTTCTGCACGATGAATGTGTGTTGCCAGTTATCGGCAGTAAAGAACTGGTCGGCTGGTTGCCCACCCTTCTCGGGCTGAATGCGGATGATGTGGTGGTGATTCCCACTTTGGCATACCCGACCTATGAGATAGGTGCGTTGAGCGCTAACTGCAGTGTGGTGCGCTGCGACGATCCCGCTTTAGCGCCTGCCGCTACCAAATTGATTTGGCTTAACTCTCCAGCCAACCCACACGGCGCTATCATCTGCGCAAAACGGTTAATGCAGTGGGTCGAGGTTGCTAGGCGTATTGGGGCGTTGTTAGCCGTTGATGAGTGCTACGGGGAGTTCGCCTGGAGCGGGCAACCCGTTTCGGTGCTTGACTACGACATATGTGGCGATGAACTTTCCGGGTTATTGGCGGTGCATTCGGTTTCTAAACGTTCCAACATGGCTGGTTATCGTGCGGGCTTTGTCGCAGGTGATCCGAAAGTTGTCATGGAACTGCTCGGAGTGCGTAAACATCTTGGCATGATGGTGGCCGCACCGGTGCAGGCAGCGTTAGCGGCAGTGCTGGACGATGATGCGGCCGTCCAAGCTCAAGTGGAACGCTACCGGGCACGACGTAACATGTTAAAACCGGCGTTAGAAGCGGCTGGATTCACCATCGAACACTCCGCAGGCGGGCTATATCTGTGGTGTACCCGTAACGAGAACTGCCGCGCTAGCGTCGATTGGTTAGCGCAGCTTGGCATTCTGGTAGCTCCGGGCGACTTCTACGGCTCAACTGGGATACGCCATGTGCGCGTCGCTTTGACCGCCAGTGATGAACGCATCGCTGCTGCGGTTGCTCGGCTAAAGCTCAAAAGCCCCTTTTTGTAAGCGGGTAGCTGGAGCTGTTTAGGGGTTGAGTGTGATGATTACGGTTGTTTTGGGGTTTGGTGCGGCGGCGGAGTCGGTGTCAATCCAAAGACCCCAATCCCAAGGGTCGTGTACCCACTGTCGGTTGCCGACTTGTACTGCGCTTACGCCGTCTACTCCGATGCGGGCGAGTGCTAATTGGGCGATTGCCCATGCTTCCAACTCGTTGGGTGCGCTGAGTGTTATTGAGTTGGCGTTAATCGTGATGGGTAGTGCGCTGCCGTAGGTTCTGGTTAGAAAGCTGCTGATATTAGCGGTGCTACCAGTTATCGATTGGTGTACTCGGCAGGTGAGGGATTCGGACGACCAACCGCGTAAAGAGCTGGCCCACACTCTACCTTTCCACTCATGTTGGCGGTATGCATCAGGATACGCTGAACGTTGCACGGCTTGCGCCACTTCCGTAATGTCACGCTCGTCCCAATTGTCTATGGTGATCAGCACTTCATAGAATTTGCCAGCGGAGTACCACGGGTCGAGAATCTGTTCCACGGTGCCCCATCCTTGGCTAGGGCGTTGTTGGAACAGGCCGATAGAATCCAGATCGCCGTAGTCTAAGTTGCGTAGCCCAGACTCCTGCCAAGCGGTAACTAGTGCGATGGTAGCGGCTCGGGGTCCTAAGCCACGTCGAATTGATTCCGCGACGATGATAGACACATTTTCGGCCTGTTCTAAAGTGATCGCTACTTGATGTTCCTCCAAATTAACCATGCATTGATCTGCTTTTGGAAGTGGGGCGCTGGGGTTGTGGGGGACGAGCCGTATTAGCAGTACTACAAGCACTCCCACTGCGCTGAGCAGAATGACGATGAGAACGCCCAAGGCGGCTACTGTGCCAACTCCAAATGCGCGACGTGGCCGGGGAGACGTTGAGTCGGCATATTTTGGGGACATATTCAATCTTCCGTTCGGTGCAGCGCGGGGGAGAGGGTAACCGCTTGGTTACGCTGTTCTCGGGCACATACCCGCCCGGAGAGCGAATCTCGGAGGAACAACAGATTATGATTGCCAGAAAGTTCGCTAGCGGATACCACAGTTGAGTCCGGCAAACTTACCTTGGTACCGGCAGTGAGGTACAGCCCAGCTTCTATCACGCAGTTATTACCTAGTGAGATGCCAAGCCCGGAGTTAGCTCCCAGTAGACACCCGGTACCAACAGTTATCTGTTCCTTGCCGCCACCGGAAAGGGTGCCCATAATGGACGCACCGCCGCCGATGTCGCTACCGTCTCCAACAATCACCCCTTGTGAGATGCGACCTTCTACCATTGAGCGGCCTAGCGTGCCAGCGTTGTAGTTAACGAACCCCTCATGCATCACAGTGGTGCCTGCGGCCAGGTATGCGCCCAGTCGCACCCGGTTAGCGTCACCGATACGCACGCCGCTCGGTACCACATAATCCAGCATGCGTGGGATGCGATCGAGCGCATAAGAATCAACTTGGCTACCATGAGGAGCGAGACTTAACCGGATGGCAGGGAAATCCTCAGGAAGACAAGGGCCGACGCAACTCCAGAGCACTATTGGGAGCACATCGAAAAGAGCATCTAAATTGATAGTGCGGGGGCGTACTAGTCGGTGCGATAGTAGGTGGAGTCTGAGGTAGGCATCAGGTACGTCAACTGGTGGTTGATCAAGATCGATGCCAACTAGCAGTAGTTTAGTGGTGACATGCCTTAGTGGGTCGGCACCGGGAATCAAAGATTTAGGTGCCGGAGTGTCGTCGTATGCCGCTAACTGTGGTTCGGGAAACCAGGCATCTAACACTTGGCCGTTGTCATGCAGAGACGCTAAACACCACCCCCAAGCCAACCTTGCTGTCATGGTCTCTACCTTAGCGGTTAAGGCGTTCGAGTTCCGGTAGGCTCGTCCGCATGATACTTCCAGTGAATGATCTTGGACAACTGTTCGCCGCACTTGTTGATATTGAGTCAGTGAGCGGTAACGAACAATTGTTGGCGGATACTGTTGAGCAAACTTTAAAGGGCGCTACGCATCTGGTAACTAGTCGAGATGGCAATACTGTTATTGCGCGTAGCGAGTTGGGGCGTGCGCAACGGGTGGTGTTTGCAGGCCATCTCGATACTGTGCCGGTGGCTGATAATTTACCTAGCTGCTGGACGGATGGCGTAGCTGGTTTGGAACTTGTTGGGCGCGGGAGCGTGGACATGAAAGGTGGTGTTGCGGTGATGTTGCGCCTAGCGTTGGCGCTCACCGCTCCCCGCATGGATGTCACTTGGGTGTACTACGACAACGAAGAGGTGGCTTATGAAGCCAACGGCTTGGGACGAGTGCTCGCTACCACTCCCGAACTATTACAGGCAGACTTTGCGGTGCTGTTGGAACCCACTAACGCCGTTATCGAAGGTGGTTGTCAGGGGAGTATCAGGCTTGCGGTTACCGTGACGGGGCGAGCTGCACACTCGGCGCGATCATGGTTGGGTGATAATGCTATTCATGCTATGGCGGCTGTCATCGACCTAGTGCGTAGCTTTCCAGTGGGCGAAGTGGAGGTGGATGGGTTGCGTTATCGCGAAGGTTTGAACATCACTACCATCTCTGGAGGAGTTGCGGGCAACGTCATTCCCGATTCTTGCACTGCGGGCATCAATTATCGGTTCGCGCCAGATAAAAGCGCCAGCGAGGCGTTGGACATCATGCGAGAGCTTTTTAGTGACTATCAGGTAGCGGTGTTGGACGTGTCTCCGGCGGCTCGTCCGGGTCTCAATCAACCGATAGCAGCTCAATTTGTGGCGCTGGTGGGTGGGGTAGCGCAGCCAAAATATGGTTGGACTGATGTGGCTAGATTTGCAGAAGTGGGCATTCCGGCGGTGAATTATGGGCCAGGGGAGCCTAGTTTGGCGCACACTGTGGATGAACATGCTCCGTTAGCGCAGTTATACGCTTGTGAACAGGCGTTGAGTCGCTGGTTGAAAGGATAATTATGGTAGCTAAGATGAGACGCGCCATGTCGGGAACTAGTATGCGTCGTGGGGTAGCCAAGCGTCAATTACTAGACGATGGGTTGTTGCGCGGGCCAAGTGATGTCGGGTGGCGGGAGGAAGACCCTTGGCGAGTACTGCGTATTCAAAGCGAATTTGTGGAAGGTTTTGAAGCGTTAGAAGATTTAGGCCCTGCGGTGTCTGTGTTCGGTTCGGCGCGCATCAAGCCGGGTAGCGTGTACTACGAGGCCGCCGAAACCATCGGAGAACTGCTCGCTAAGCGCGGTGTGGCGGTAATTACTGGCGGCGGGCCAGGTGTCATGGAAGCCAGCAACCGGGGGGCTGACGAAGCAGGCGGTAAGTCTGTCGGGCTTTGTATTGAACTGCCGATTGAGGAGACGTTCAATAGTTACGTCAACTTGGGTGTAAGTTTTCGTTACTTCTTTACTCGCAAAGTGATGTTCTTGAAGTACGCTTCCGGTTTCATCGCCCTGCCGGGTGGGCTAGGAACCATGGATGAAGTGTTCGAGGTGTTAACGATGATGCAAACCGGGAAGATCATCAAATACCCGATAGTGTTATTTGGCAAAGAGTATTGGAGCGGGCTATGGGCTTGGTTGCGGGAAATGGCTGCGGAGTCTGGTTATATCGGCGTTGCCGACCCTGATCTGGTGTTGCTCACCGACGACGCAGCAGAAGCGGTTGATTACGCTGTCTCGAATATCGTGTCGCGTTTAGGCGCAACATCCCAGATGGCCTAAACGTAGTGTCCCGGATAAGCTAAAGCGTATGGAGTGGTTTATCGCACTGCTCGCGGTACTGGTCGCGGGGCTGGTGTGGCTGGCTATGCACGGGCATCTAGGAGGTATGCCGCCTTTGATTGATGACCGCCCCGGCCCTGATCTAGCGGAAGGCACTATTAACGCCACCGATCTACGGACGGTGCGCTTTGCGGTGACGGCGCGGGGTTACGCTATGCAGCAGGTGGATGCCGTGCTAGATCGAGTGGCAGATCAGCTAGATAGCAAGGCGTTATCGTCTGGTACTGGAAACGATTTTGCTGGTCTCGGTTGGCCAACTAGCCAGTAGTGCGCTAGGCGCATTGGTACTAATTTCTCTACGGTTAAGCTAGATACGAGTATCAAAAAAACGTGTCTGTTGCGTGCAGATGTGCGATAATAGATAAGCAAAAAGAGCACTGGTAGCCCCGGCAAGAAGAGGTCTAGCAACTTATGGCAGCGATGAAACCCAGGACTGGCGAAGGTCCGATGGAAGTAAGCAAAGAAGGGCGTGGATTGATTCTGCGTATGCCCGTTGAA
This sequence comes from Propionibacteriaceae bacterium, assembly GCA_031267295.1. Lineage (GTDB taxonomy): Bacteria > Actinomycetota > Actinomycetes > Propionibacteriales > Propionibacteriaceae > WRGV01. The sequence goes on from JAIRZI010000040.1 coordinate 20,378, forward strand.
GGTGGCGGTCGATTAGTTGTGGAGATGAAACCGGACGAGGCCGCTAGTTTACTGAAGTGCTTACAGGAAGTCGTCAGTTAGCCGAGCGCTCAGTGACCGACTGATACACCCGGACGGTTTGAGCGGCGATAGTCTCCCAAGAGAATTCGTCGATACAGCGCTGTCTGCCTGCGATTCCGAACGTACGCGCTTTAGCAGGGTCTGCGATTAGGGCATTGACGGCGGTTGCGAACCGTTCTTCAAATCCGGCGATATATGTTGGCTCGGTTGCTTGTGCCGGATCGTAATCGACTAATGTCCCGGTGATACCGTCCAGTACCACTTCGGGAATGCCGCCGATTTTAGACGCGACAACCGCCGTTTCACAAGCCATCGCTTCTAGGTTCACGATGCCCAGCGGCTCATAGATGCTAGGGCAGGCGAAAACAGTGGCGTGGCTTAGTATCTGCCGCGCTCCGGCGCGAGGTGCCATATCGGATACCCAGATGGCATCACTGCCGCGTTCGGCACGTAAGGCATCAAACGCTGTGGCGAACTCGGCGGCGATCTGCGGAGTATCTGGAGAACCAGCGAGCAACACCACCTGTACTCCCGGCGAGAACTGCCGCGCAGCTCGCACCAGATGCAGCAACCCTTTCTGATGGGTGATGCGTCCCACAAACACGACGGATGGACGAGTTATATCCATGCCGATCAACTCCGGGAACTCACTGCCGTAGTCGGGGTAGAACTCGTTTACATCGACTCCGTTGTAAATCACATGCAGTTTCGATGTATTGATGTTGGGGTATACCCGAGTAACATCAGCGGCCATAGCGCTACTCACTGCGATGATCGCCGCCGCTCCTTCGTAAGCAGTGCGTTCCGCCCAACTGGAAAGCGCATAACCTCCGGCTAACTGTTCACGTTTCCAGGGTCGTAACGGCTCTAAAGAGTGAGCGGTAATCACATGCGGTATCGACTGGTAGATACCCGCTAAATGCCCGGCCAAGTTGGCATACCAGGTGTGTGAATGCACTACGTCAAGTTCCGGTAACGCGGCTACCATTGCAAGATTGGCACCGAACACTTTGAGGCTAGGGTTAGCGTCGGGTGGAAATAATTCAGGGTGTGCGGTGGCTCCCGCGCGGGGTTCGCCCATGCACTGCACGTTTACGTCGGCCAGTGCGCACAGTCGGGGTACCAACTGCGCCACATGCACACCGGCACCGCCGTAGATCGCTGGAGGGTATTCTCGGGTGAGGATTGATACGCGCATACTTACGATATTCTCATATTTATTGCGGCTGTATGGCGGAAACGCTCGCGGTACGCGCAAATACACGGTAGTTTCGTGTTATGCCAATTTCACGAGTGCTCTCGATCGTACTAGCAGGCGGTGAGGGAAAGCGACTCTTGCCGCTTACGGAAGATCGCGCGAAACCGGCGGTGCCGTTTGGTGGCACCTACCGGCTGATCGACTTCGTTCTTTCCAATCTGATTAACTCCGACCTGCGCCGAATCGCCGTGCTTACCCAATACAAGTCGCATTCTCTTGATCGGCACGTCTCGATGTTTTGGCAGTTGCCACAGATGTTAGGCGAGTATGTAGCGTCGGTGCCGGCGCAGCAACGTCGAGGGCCGCACTGGTATCAGGGCAGTGCCGACGCTATTTTTCAATCGTTGAATCTGATTACTGACGACGACCCGGACTACGTGGTGGTTTTCGGTGCCGACAATATCTATCGCATGGATGTGTCGCAGATGCTCGCCGCTCATATCGAATCTGGCGCGGCGGCGACGGTGGCCGGAATCCGGGTGCCGCGTAGTTCGGCGGAATCTTTCGGCATCATTGATGCTGTCGGAACGCGAATTAACGCTTTTCTGGAAAAACCCACTGATCCCCCGGGGTTGAGTGATAACCCGGAGGAGTGCCTAGCATCGATGGGGAACTATATCTTCACCCGAAAGGCGTTTGAGGAGATGTTACATCGTGACGCGGCTGATATGGACTCGCAGCATGACATGGGCGGCGACATCATACCGGCTTTTGTGAATGCTGGAGAGGCGGCAGTGTATGACTTCCGTGATAACAATGTTCCCGGTGCTACCGAACGTGATCGCAACTACTGGCGTGACGTGGGCACAGTGGCGGCGTTCCACGAAGCGCATATGGATTTGGTGTCGGTGGAACCGGATTTCAACCTGTACAGCGGCCAGTGGCCTATTTTCACTCGTCAGCAACAGCTACCGGGGGCGAAATTCACATTAGGCGGCAACGCGGAGGACTCCATCGTGGCTGCCGGATGCATCGTGTCTGGTGCCGAAGTAGACCGCTCGGTGTTGAGCCCCGGAGTGCGCGTCGAACCGGGTTCGCGACTAGCTGATTCCGTGATATTCGAGAAAACGTTTATCGGTACCGGTTGCACCATCGTGAACACCATAATCGACAAATATTGCCGGATAAACAATGGAGTGCAACTTGGTGTCGATCAGGAGCAGGATGCGGCGCGCGGTTGTGTGGTCTCCGGCGGTATCACCGTCGTTCCGAAAGGTTCGTTTATCGAAGGTTGAAAATAGATTTTGCCAGCTTTGCCTAGTGACTTCATCGCAGCATACTGAGGTTACGGTTCCTTGCATAGGTAACGATAGCTAGCTGGTGTAGTGTGCGAGTTGAAAACCTTTGCGTCGTCTGCGCTCAGTTGTAAAAGGCAAATCTTGAAAAGCTAACGTCACCTCTTGAATCGTAGCAAAGAAACGCTAGCATAAAGGGTTTGGTAGCTCAGTTACCGCAACTGTCGGGTTGACGTGGGACAATGGATGCCGATCCCTGTCACTGCGGCAGGTTAAGAGTGCGCGAGGCGGTGCGATATGGCGAACAATGAACCGGGTAACACCGACCCGGCGTTAATTCGCAACTTCGCTATCATTGCGCATATCGACCATGGCAAATCCACTTTGGCTGATCGGATGTTACAGCTAACCGGAGTGGTAGATGAGCGTACGATGCGTGCCCAGTATCTCGACCGGATGGACATTGAGCGGGAACGCGGTATCACCATCAAGAGCCAAGCCGTCCGGTTGCCGTGGCAGATTGCTGGCACCGGATATGTGCTCAATATGATCGACACCCCCGGTCACGTCGATTTTACCTATGAGGTGTCGCGTTCGCTTGCGGCTTGTGAAGGTGCGGTGTTATTGGTGGATGCCGCGCAAGGTATCGAAGCACAGACCTTAGCGAATCTGTATCTCGCACTGGAAGCCGACCTCACAATTTTGCCGGTTCTGAATAAGATTGATTTGCCGAGCGCTAACCCGGACAAATATGCCGCTGAGTTGGCGGGAATCATCGGCTGCGATCCTCTAGACGTGCTGCGGGTGTCTGCGAAGACGGGCGAGGGAGTGTCGGAGCTGTTGCACGCTATCGTGTCCCAGGTTCCTCCGCCACAAGGCGAGCGTGGTGCTGCGGCTCGCGCGCTCATCTTCGATTCGGTTTATGATTCGTATCGTGGTGTGGTGACGTATGTGCGGATGATGGATGGCGAGCTTAACCATCGGGAGCGAATTTTGATGCTCTCCACTGGGGCTATCCATGAAGTGTTAGAAGTTGGTGTGATTTCGCCAGAACCGGTAAAAGCGGGAGCGCTATCTGTTGGCGAGGTGGGTTATTTAATTACTGGCGTGAAAGACGTGCGACAATCGCGGGTTGGTGACACCGTTACGAATGCCCGAAGCCCTAGTAGTTGCCCACTCGCTGGTTACCAACAACCTAAGCCGATGGTATACGCCGGAGTGTATCCCATCGATGGTGCTGATTTTCCAGAACTTCGAGAAGCATTAGAAAAGTTGCAACTTAATGATGCCGCTTTGAGTTTCGAGCCGGAGACTTCATCTGCGTTGGGATTCGGGTTTCGTATCGGTTTTCTGGGTTTGCTGCATATGGAGATCGTGCGAGAGCGGTTGGAGCGCGAATTTGGGCTTGACCTTATCTCCACTGCGCCCAGCGTGGTGTATCGCGTCGTCTCAGAAGATCACAGCGAACATTTAGTGATGAACCCCTCTGAGTTCCCTGATGGCAAAATCGCTGAGGTGTATGAGCCAGTGGTGAAAGCCACGGTGCTGTTACCCGCTGAGTTCATTGGCACCGTAATGGAGTTATGCCAGAGCAGACGGGGCGTGCAGCAAGGCATGGATTATCTCTCAGAAGATCGCGTGGAGTTGCGTTACATTCTGCCGTTGGCTGAGATTGTCTACGATTTTTTTGATCAGTTGAAGTCGCGTACCCGGGGTTATGCGTCGTTGGATTACGACGATGCGGGGGAACAGACATCCGATTTGGTGCGGGTGGATATTTTACTTAACAGTGAACCGGTGGATGCATTCAGTGCCATTGTCCATAAGGATCGTGCTTATGGTTACGGTACCCAGATGGCGCTCACTTTACGCAAACTGATTCCCCGGCAGCAGTTTGAGGTGCCGGTGCAGGCTGCTATTGGTTCTCGGGTGATTGCTCGCGAGACGATCCGGGCGGTGCGCAAAGATGTGCTCGCTAAATGTTATGGCGGTGATATAACTCGCAAACGTAAACTGTTAGAAAAGCAGAAAGAAGGCAAGAAGCGCATGAAGATGGTGGGGCGTGTCGAAGTGCCGCAGGAAGCTTTTATAGCCGCGCTCACTAGCACCGATGCTGAGCAGCAGAAGCGGTGATTGGTGAAGTTTTGGCGAGATTTGTTTGGAGGTAG
>JAIRZI010000010.1 GCA_031267295.1 Propionibacteriaceae bacterium
CGCTCCTCTTAGTCAGATGGGGGGCTTGACCCAACAGGTTCCCCGGAAGACCCAATATTCCTGTGTTGGGTTTTCTGGGTATAGCGCAGTGGAGCAGTGGTAGCTCGCTGGTTTACATATATCCAGAGGTCACCGGTTCGAGTCCGGTCTGCGCAACGAAACCCCCCGACACGGGGGTTAGTAAGAGAAAGAAAAACGATTATGGATACTGTTGCGAATATTTCTTTGGATGAGGAGTCTGTTGTCACATTGGAGACTGTGCCATCTGGTGGCAGGGTGCCAACGCCAGCAGATTTGTTGTCTGATGTGGAGAAATGGAAAACGTTATCGCAGAAACATGAAGCGCAGGCTCGTTCTAATGCTGATAAAGCGAAACATTATGAAGCTTTGCTTGCCCAGTTGCCGGGGAATGAAGTTGAAACTAAAAAAGTTAAAGACGAGAACGCTGATTTGGCGGCACGTCTTGCTTTGTTGGAGAAAGCGAACAAGGCGGCACAGTTCGAGGTGTCGCGTGCGCGGGTTGCTGCTGCTAAAGGGGTGCCGGAACTGTTGTTACATGGTGACACGTTGGAAGAGTTAGAAGCTGCCGCTGATGCTTTGTTAGTTTTCCGTGACACGCAACAAAGTGTTCACCCAACCACCCATATACAGGGCAACCAGGGTGAACCGATAACAGTTAAACGCCAGGTTAGCGAATCCGAGTTGGATTCAATGACACCGGAACAGATCAATACAGCGTTAGCTGATGGTCGTTTAACAGACCTACTTACAGGTAAAAGTTAAAACATTTTGATTTCTTTTTTGAAAGGGGAGAAATTATGAGTATTCAATACGCTCAACCGACTATCTGGTCGGCTGCTTTGCTAGCGAACTTGCACGCAAATGTCGTGTACTCGCAGGCGGGTGTTATTAACACTGATTACGAGGGCGATATTGCTAACGAGGGTGACACGGTGAAGATCACTTCTGTTGTGTCGCCAGCGGTGCGTCCTTATACGAAGAACACTGATATTACTTTTGATGTGCTTGATGATGCGTCTAGCGTGTTACAAATCACACAAAGCGAGTATTTCGCTTTCCAGGTAGATGATGTGGATGCGCGGCAAGCGAAACCAAATTTCATTCCGGGTGCGACTGCGGAAGCGGCACAGAAACTCGCGTTGACTACTGATGCGTTCGTTGCAACAAAAATGGCTGCTGGTGTTGCTGCTGGTAACCAGTTGGGAGACGTTAACGTTGACCCAGCTAACCCCGGTAGTGCTTACAAACTGATCATCCAGTTGCGTAGTTTGTTGGTGAAGTCGTTCGTTCCGGTAACGAATCGTTGGCTGATCGTTCCACCAGAGTTGTATGCGGTGTTGTTACAAGATGATCGGTTTATTCGCGCGGATGCTGCCGGTACCACTGAGGGGTTACGTAATGGTCAAGTTGGTAAAATTGCTGGCTTCACTGTGTTTGAATCCACCGAGGTACCAGAAGACGAGGGTGTGTACACAGTGTTAGCTGGTTCCCCTATCGCCACCACTTATGCGGAACAGATCAGTAAAACCGAGTTCACTAGGTTAGAGAAACGGTTCGCTGATGGTGTGAAAGGCCTACATTTATATGGCGCGTCAGTGATTCGTCCGAGCGCTTTAGCGTCTGCTCTGGTCTCTATTGAGACTCCCGAACCGCCGGAGTAATTATGGCTAGGTATCGCACACCCACCGGCGCAGTATTCACTGTGTCCGCTACCGCAAATTTGCCGCAAGAAACTATTAACAAAATGGTCACTGCGGGCGGTTGGGAGATTGTGAAAGTGAAGAAAGTGAAGATGTCTAAACCATCACCGGTAACGGTGAACACTGAAACGTCAATAAAAGAATGAAAAAAGGGGGGGGTTGGTCATGTTGCCACCATTTGCTACCACCACGGATGCTGAAACGTACGGTTATCAAGTGTCTGATGCGCTACTAGCGCGCGCTTCGGCTCGTATTCGCAGCTATTTGAAATCAGCACACCAACCCCTCATCATTCCCTCCCCACCCGATGCACTTATCGAGTTGACTTGTCGGATAGCTGAGCGGCTCCAGGGCACTCACGAGAGTGTTGCTAGCGGCATAGTTCAAGACACCCAAGGACCTTTTAGTCAATCTTTCGGTATGGACGCTTGGCGGGGTTTGTCCGGGTTAACGCTTGAAGAGAAACAAGTTTTACGGGGACTGTTCCCACCGATACCGCACACAATACTAACTAACCCGTACCCTGATGGGATGAACAAATGTTAACTAGCGAAACGATCGATCTGGTGATACGTAAACTAGACCATTTCGATGTTAACGGGTGGCCGGTTTATGACGAAACGTTAACCACTGTTAGGGGTGCTTTGTTTGCTTCCCTTGAAACGGAAGGGGAGCCGGGAGTCGCGATCGGTGATGTTTATTTCGCTGGGGAACAAATTTCGTTAACGATTGTTGATGAGATGGTTCTTAGAGGTGACCGGTGGCAAATTGAAGCATGTCATTTATGGCAACGTTCACCCAACAATATAGCTGGTAGTCGCGTTCGAGTACGTAAAGATTTGATTGATATGTGTCATGTGACACGTTCGACTGCTGTTGTTTTAGATGATTTGGGAACAGCTACCCACACTTGGAACACTATAAGTACCAATGTGGCGTGCCTTGTGCATACCGATACAGCTAGCGTGGTTAACACTGAGTCGGCTGGTGAACCTATCGCGCCTGCCACATATCGAGTAACATTCACTCATCATGGGTTACGGGTAGGTGACCGGCTCTTTTTAGATACGTGTCACGACGGGTTGCTTACTGGTAAAACGTTGGTTGTGACAGGCATATTGTCAGCTCGAACAGTTGTGGTGGTAAGAAACGATGCCTGAACCGGTTTTAGATTTGAGTGGGTTGAGTGTTTTAACATCAACGGTTAATGCGTTAGTTGCGGCTGAGAAAAAGTTAGTCAGTGGCACTATTGAGCATGTTGCTTACGAAACTAAGCACATTATGCGCTATGAAGCACCGGTACGTAGCGGCGGGTTACGTGACTCGGTTTCTTACAACATGACCCGTGCCGCTTCGTCGGCAGTGATTGGGGCACGCGCACCACATTCCAGCATCGTTGAAGGAGGTACAAGTATGCGAAAAAATCGTAACGGAGCCAGCCGGGGACGAATGCCACCGAACCCATTTGTGGAACGCACATCGATACAAGTAACACGTTTGATTGATGCTGCGGTAGACGCAGTGTGGGAAACGATACACCCATGACAGACACTGTATCTATCATTAAAGAACGTCTCGATGTTGCCGATACACGTATAGCAAACTACACCGATATGCCCGACCCGACACCAAATAGCCCATATCGGATCATTGATGCCACACCGGGTATGCCAACTGATCGGATACTTGCCGGACAAGCTCGGCTTCTTACGCAAACAATTTATATTTACAACGTGTCTAACACTCGTGTTGGTGCGACACGGATAGCGCAACACGCTATCGCGATTCTTGACGCTCAAAAAATTGATGGTCGTCTCATGTGGGTTAGTCAAGTATCCGAACCAGACGAAGACATGAGTAACCCAAGCGAATACCGTTACAGTTCGGTGATCGAAATAGTCACAAAAGTTAGGAAAAATTGATGAAAATTGAATCTTTACAAAAAACGCGACAGGGTGTTCCGGTGGTACGTGCCCGCCAGAAATCTACCGGCCACATACTCACTATCTCTACAGCCTTACTACGCATTTTCCCCGACCAATACGAGGAGTTACATAATGTGCCAGCGTTAAATAAGCGCGGCGACCCGTTACCAATGAAACGTTTCAGTAAACCAAGCAAATTCTATCCTGAAACCACAATTAGCCCAGTTGCCAATCTAGCAACTGGAAACAAGAAATCTGAGGAGACCATAAAATGAGTGTAAACACTTTCGACTATGCCCCTGATGGGGTTGAAGTTCTCACTAATGAACGTATCGTTATCGTTCCAGCTATCGCCGATATTCAAACCCCGACTGTTTCCGAGTTAAACACTGGTGTTGGTATCCAGTGCGCTATCGAATCGTGGGGCGTTACTCGCACCGTTGGCACTGTGGAACGTCAAAAGTTGTGTATGCGTAGCCCGAAAGTTATTAACGGGCGCACCACTTACTCTGATATTACGTTAAACATTGACTGCGAAGACCCGCAAGACCCAGACGATAAAGTGCTCGCATTATGCACTTCTGGCACTATCGTCTATACATGGTCTCGTCCCGGTAAACCTTTCGCACCCGCCGCCGTTAACGGCGATCTGGTGGAAGTCACTCAGTGTCGAGTCATCTCACGTAACTTGGCGGAACGTAGCACAACTGAGGGTGCAGTGTTCCAATGGGTGGTGATACTGCATCCGGAGGATGCGACTGACATTCTAGTGTCGGTAGTTGATGATGCTAACTGATTTGAGAGAACGCGCGCTGCGCCGGGTGGCAGGACAACTCCACCCGGTGCAGGTGTGTTTAGACATGGGACGCTTAGAAGCTATTGAGGGAGCGCGGGAAGCATTAAACGATGTGCGTAACCGTGAAGCGCGACTTGTTGAAGCAGTAAAACCGGTGTCATCTAAAAGTCTCGGTAAAGTATCTCCCCGTAAAGAATTAGCTGCCGAAATTAAAGAGTGTGAAGTTAGGTTAGCGGAAGCCGAAGCGGCAGCACGCATAGATTCCATTTTCATTCAATGTCGCCGTCTCACACCTGATGAGTATGAGACGGTTATTGAACCGTGTGCCGGGAAGCCGACCGAGGTAGTGATAGGTACGCTTTGGAAATTGTTAGCGGAAGCGTGCTATGTGAATACTACCGATGTTGAAGGTGTTGACCTTAACCTGACGTATACGGATTTAACAAGTAAAGTTCTCACCCATAAAGATTACGAAACGTTTGTAAGTTTCGTGTTTATGTTGAATAGAGCCGACACTGCGATCCCTTTCACCCAGGGGAACTCTGGGAGAACCGGCACCTCTTAAAAATATGTGAGAGGTCTGGAGTTTCCCCCCGCCAGTTATCCGGTTGGGTGCCTAAACTTGGGGAACCGGCTTGGGATTATGTGGACAGGGCGATCATTAACGCTTGGGGCGAGTTGTGTGAGCAACGGTGCCCCGATTGCGGTAGACCGCTCTATCTACACAAAACGCAAACCCCAGCCGATTATCATGTGGCGACGCTCACATGTCCCGCAGCGCAACAGTTAGACATTTTCAAGGCACGCGAAACTCGCCGTAACCAACCAACGTATGAGAAAGCGCGACAAGTTGGTCGCAATCTGGACGCGGGTGTAACTTATCTAACTTTCACTCAATCTGAAGGTGTGCCCGTCTTCGATTGGCCGTTACCGTAAATGAGGAGGAGGGGCACAGATGGCAAGTGGTAAACAATACAGTGTTGTTATTGGTTTGTCTTTAGATTCCGCTAAATATAGTGCGGGGTCGAAGAGTGCGCAAAAGGCCACCGAGGAGTTAGAAAAACATACCGGGACGCTCAGTAGTCGTCTATCTGCGATGAGTGACACTTTGAACAGTTTCGGATGGTCGCAGACCGCGCAGATGATGAGTAGCATGGGGGTGTCGTTGTTATCGCTCAGTAAGCAAGCCGTTTCTCTTGCCGCTAATTTTGATACTGCGATGAGTGAAACGAGTGCCGCGATGCAGGGTGCGGGTCTTTCTGGTGAGCAACTGAATACCACGATGGACAAACTAGCAAAACTTGCTATTGAAGCTGGGGGGAAAACTAAATACTCTGCGCAAGAAGCCGCCGAAGCGATGACCGAGTTAGCTAAAGCTAATGTTTCTGCTGCCGATATTAGCGGTGGTGCGCTCTATGCTGCTTTGAACCTTGCAGCTAGCGGCAACTTGAGTGTCGCTGATTCTGCTGAACTGGCCGCTACTTCTATGGCACAGTTCGGTCTTTCTGGTGCTGATGTTGAACAAGTAGCTGATGCTATAGCTGCTGGGGCGAATAAAGCAGCCGGTGACACTGGTGATCTTGGGGGTGCTATAAAACAAGCCGGTGCCGCAGCATCGATCGCTGGTGCCGGATTCCAAGAAACTGTTGGGGTGCTCTCAGCGATGGCTTCGGTGGGAATGATCGGGTCGCAGGCCGGTACGTCGTTACGTTCGATGCTCATGTCGTTGATGAATCCCACAAAAGAATCTGCTGCGTTAATGAAAGAACTGGGTATTACGTTACGTGATTCTAACGGCGAGTTTGTGGGCATGTCTGGGTTAGCTGACCAGTTACAAACTGGTCTTGGTGGTTTATCTGCTACTGAACGTGATGTCGCATTGTCAACCATTTTTGGTAGCTATGCGCTTAGTGCCGCTAACACGCTCTATGAACAAGGTGCGGCAGGTATAGATGGGTGGACTGCTGCGGTTTCAGAGTCTGGGTATGCTGCTGAGTTAGCTGCCGAGAAACAAAACAATCTGCAAGGCGATTTAGAGAAACTTGGCGGAGCGTGGGACACGTTACTAACAGAGGTTGGTGGTGGTGCCCAAGAACCTATCCGAGCCATGGTGCGCCTACTCACTGATCTGGTTGATGCTATTCCCCCAGAGTTCGCTACAACAGTGGTGGTTGCTGGTGGTGTTCTTGGCGGTTTACTAATCACTGTTGGGGGGTTTATGAAAGCATCATCGATGGTCAATAATTTTAATTTAGCGCTCAAAGGATTATCTGACGCTGGTGGGCTGGTTGGTAAACTCGCTGGTGGGCTGGTTGGTAATCTAGGCAAAATTGTTGGCGGGTTCACGGCGTTAACTGTCGCAGTCGGTGTTGTTACAAGCATTTTTGGAGCTTATAAGCGTGCCCAAGAAGAAGCCACGAAACAAGCGGAACAACATAAAGAAACAGTCGATAGATATATTGCTACCCTTGATGCTGAAACACAGGCGCTTACTCGCAACACTGCGGAACAGGCATATAACAATTTGGCGGCACAGGGCGCTATTGATGCTGCTAAAACTATGGGGATCACCGCCGCCGACATGGTGAGCTATCTTATGGGTGATGCTGATGCGATCAAACGTGTGACTGGGGCGCTTGAAGAACAGATAGTTGTAGAAGACATTATCGAAACGTTTTGGGATGCAGAAGGTAACCGTAGCGAAGTGGTCGTAGGTCAAACTCAGCAGCGCACTGAAGCATCAGAAAAGGTCACCGAAGCGCTTGGGTTAGAAGCAGACGCTATCGCTAAGGCACAATTGGCTGACAAAGAACGCCGTGATGCAGTCAACGCCGCTACGGAAGCGACTGAAAATAACACGGATGCAACTGAAACGAACACGGACGCGATACAAGAAAACAATAACCTCATCGAAGAAGCTACCAGTTTGCGGCTAGGAGAAATCGGTAGCCTGATCAATTTGGAAGCATCTTACGATAAAGCGACAGAAGCAGCACAAAAGAACGGGAAAACTTTAGACATTAACACGGCTGCGGGACGCGACAATATGGGGGCGCTCACTAACATCGCTGAAGCGGCACTTAAAACGGCGGCAGCGATGCGTGAAAACGGTTCTAGTGTCGAAGAGGTCGATGCTCAAATGCAACGCGCCCGTGAAGCGTTCCTAGCAGCCGCTCTAGCGATGGGAGTAAGTGAAGAGCAAGCGGACGCGCTAGCAGCAACAATGAACTTAATCCCAAAAAACACAACTTTGAGCGTTACTACGGATTTTTCGAACGCCGAAACTAAAATTCAGCAAATCAACCGCGATTTAGACGAAGCGACACGCTCACGAACCGTAAACATTAAAGTAACACAAAGTGGGAGCACTTATGCTGTCGCTAATGGTGGTGTTTTCGATGGGAATATACAAACCTTCGCTCACGGTGGCCTACATGAAAGTCATTTAGCACAAATTGCGCCCGCTGGTGCGTGGCGAGTGTGGGCAGAACCTGAAACTGGCGGTGAGGCCTATATCCCGTTGGCGTTATCGAAACGTGCCCGTTCCGAGGCGATCCTGGAACAGGTCGCGCACCGTTTCGGCCTTGGTGTGATTCGTGCCGCCGACGGCTACATGGCTACCCCCGTGTCGGCTAGCTCGGTGGGTGCGAGCGTGTCGCTAGCCCGCGTGGAAAGCCTGCTATCCGAGATCGCATCACGCGACACATCAATCTATGTGGACGGGCAACGTTTCGGTGCGATCACAGACCGCACCAGCGGGCAGCGCGCGAGCCTCATCAGTTTAGGAGGCACCCCCGTTGACTGAGATCACACTCACCCTAAACAGCGAGACACTAACCGCGAACCTTGCGGACAGATTCTCGCTACAATACCCCGAACCGGTCACGATCAACGTGGTGCCCGCCGGGGCGAACGGTAACCTAGATTTGTCGCGCGCATACACAGGCGGGGAGCCACGCTATGGCACCCGGCAACTATCAGCCGCCTGCTGGATCGAAGGTAATACCCCTTACAGCATCAGCGCGCTGCATACCGCGCAGTCGCAGGTAGCACGCTGGCACGGTCGCCGCGTAGCACTACGCCTATCGAGCGTCCCCGGCTATCACCTGGACGCCGAGGTCGCGTTCCGCAACTGGACTATCGATGATGCGGTAAACGTCGCAGATTTCAACCTAGACGCAATCTGTCAACCTTTCTGGATAGCAGACACCCCAACCGAGATACAGATCGCCCCTAGCACTCCTAGTACTGCTGCGACACTAACCAACCTGGGGGACGTGACCGTCACGCTGGAATACAAATCGACGGCTGCCGTGACGATAGTAGCGACACAAGGGTCATATCCTGCTGCTGCTGCGGCTGATTGGACGCGATTCTCTGGGTTGGTGCTCCCCCCAGGGAACCTCGCTGTGAACGCTATCGGTAGCGGAACCCTCAAGTTCCGTTGGCGCGTCCTATCCCTGGGAGGTGCACCTGATGTCGCGTAGATTCATCGTACGATTACAGCCAAGCGAGCATATACTGTTCGATTCGTGGGACGCTGACCCGAACCACACCCTGATCGGGCAGCAAGTAAACGAGCAATTGAATGCCGCCCCAGGGTATCAGTTCATGATCGCAATCACCCACCCATATATTTCTGAGGTCGTTGAAAGCGCAACCATTGAGATACTAGACACCGCGCGCCCCGATGCTGCATTCTATGGACACATCCTGAGCATCGACCGCACACACACAGCACAATGGACAGTCAACACGCAAGGCGCAGCACTACTACTCGGCACTATCGAAATGCACCCCTACGATTACGCGGGCACCATCGACGGCTACATCCAATCCCTCCTAGACGTATACAACGCGGCACAATCTGACCCAGCGAAACAGATACTGCTCGGACAAGTCAGTGTCACTGATCCGAACGATTACATTGTCCGCTCATCCGAAACCTATACCGATGGTGGTATCTGGAAACACATGCTAGACCGGCTACCGAACTCTGCGCTCGGCGGCTACCTGTATGTCCGCTACGACGCTGGACAGCTCTACCTCGACTACCTCACCCAATCCGGTGCCCTATCCACGCAACGGCTAGAGTTCGGGCGCAACATCGTCGACTACAAAGCCTCAAGCAGCATAGCCGACCAATACACCGTGATCCGCCCCCTGGGAGCACAAGACGAAAAAACCACAGAGATCGATCCAGTAAGCGAGAACCGGATCAACATCGCAGGCGAACCCGCCACCGGGAACCATCCCGCCGGGGCACTATACGCGTATGACCCAGCCAAAGTCGCCGCGCTCGGTTGGCGGGAGAAAACCATACGCTACGACGACATCACTATCCCCGCCCATCTGGTAGATCGCGCACTAAACGCGCTCGCCGCTACGGGTGCGCGGCAAATCAGCGTCACCGCAACCCCAATAGACCTATGCGACACTGGCGACACCGACACCCCGCTACTGCTCGGGCAATGGATACAAGCCACCGCCCCCGACTTCAACGGAATACTGCAAGTGTGTTCGATAGCGTGGAGTCCCGCCCGAGCGGACGCGAAAACCTGGCAACTCGGCACCACAGACACATCTCTCATCAACCTAAACAACTCCACCATTAAACGCACCGCCGACCAGATCAACGCCCAAGTGCGCGCCAACTACGCGTTGAACCAGCGGGTCACGTCCACGGTAGCCGAACTCTACAGCAGTATCGAGCAAACCTCCGACGAGATACTAATGGAGGTCGGCTCCACCTACGCGACTCAGGATGCGCTCTCGTCCACAGCAGAAGGGTTGGAGTCTGAGATCGGTATCGCTGCTAGCGGTGTGCAGGCGACCTTTGATTCGTGGGTGTCGCAGACGTACACGGATGAGATGGGTAGGCAGGTGTCTAAATGGGATGCGTTGGATTTGTGGTTACGTGCATCGGTTAGTGGTGTGGATATTGGGCGTTCGCAGTCGCAGTATGCGACACATATTGATGATGATGAGTTTCATATAACTCAGTCGGGGTTGGAGGTGTTTGCGGCGCGCGGTAATCAGGTGCAGGTTGGGGCGTTGTTGGCTAGGGATTCGGTGCAGGTTGGTAGGTGGCAGTGGCGCGCTGTGTCAGTGTCGGGTGGTGAAACTTTTGGTTTGGTTTGGGCAGGGTAAGGACTTTTTTGGATGGCTACGAAAACGTATACGTATGGGAATGATCGCGGTACTCTCACACTCACTGTAACGGTTCAGTCGCAATCGACTACTGCTAACACTTCGACTTGTGCTTGGTCGTTGGTGTGGACGCGGGGGGCTAATAAAGAGTTTTGGAATGCTTACGATACGGGTTGGTCTGTGTCGGGTGCAGTGGCGGCTTCTGGGGTGTGGCGCGTTAACGTTGCTGATAGTACTGTGACTTTGGGTAGCGGCACTTTCACGGCTGCTCATAATGATGATGGTACTAAAACGATTTCGGAAGCGTTTAATGTTGCGTTGAAGAGTCCAGCGGAAGCGACTGGCACGCAAACATTAACAGTGATGTTGCCTACTATCGCACGCGCGTCAACTGTTCAACTGTTGGGCAGTCCGGTTATTATCAACGGCACCAACAGTTTAGGGGTAAATATTTATCGTGCTTCCGATGCGTTTACTCATACTTTGGTATGGAAATTGGGTACTCGTACATATACGCAAACCGGGGTAGCTACGTCGGCGATTTTTACCCCACCCGCCGCTTGGTTAGACCAAATTTCTACCGCTATGCAAGCCATCGGTAATCTTAGCGTCACCACGTTTAACGGTAGTGCACAGATCGGGTCGCCGGTTAACGTTATTTGGATGGCTAACGTGCCGGACGGTAGCACACCAGACGGGGTGCTGACCGCGACACGTATAGATAATAATGTGCCCACCAGTTGGGGGATATATGTGCAATCTCAATCGGGGTTACGACTCGATTTGACGAACGTTACTGTTAGTGCTGGTGCGACGCTGAAATCTTGGACGATCACCACAGCGTCGGGATATAGCGCGTCAGGTACTGGCACGTCGGGCACGTTGACGGTAGATAAACTGCCGGTAGCGGGTACGCGCACATATGAAGCGCTGATTACTGATAGTCGCGGGAGTACCAAACTGTTGACGGGCAGTATTGCGGTGGTGGCATGGTTACCGCCGCAAATGGTGTCAGCATCGGTTACACGCGCGGATAGTAGTGGTACTCCGAATCCTACATCTGGTACTTCGATTCGTGGGGTAGCGCAGTGGACGATAAGCAGCGTGGGGGGTAAAAATTCGTTAAAGAGCGCAACTTTGAAAACTGGGAAAGTTGGCAGCTCTTGGGGTGCAGCGCTTAACGTTACCTCCGGGACTGTGGTGGTAACAAATACTGGTAGTGTTGCGCTTGCTGACGAGTGGGCAGCGATGTGGACAATCACTGATCAGCTTGGTGTAACGAACTGGCCGAACGCCGCTAGCGCGCCCGCAGCATCAACGCAACGTGTGCCCGCATCGATGATGCCGATAAGTTTCTACCGTGACACAGCGACAGGGAAAATGGGGGTCGCGTTAGGTGACATTGCGACCAGTACAGATGTGGGGCGTGTCCGTTCCGCGTGGCCGCATTTGTTTACTGAACCGATACGTCCCGGCACTACCACCAACACTGTTTTGGGTGCTGGGTCGCTGCGCTACAACGCTTCGACAGATCATCTAGAACTGTTGGACTCTGGGGGACAGTGGGATCAGGTAGCGGAAACGATGCTTACCACTGCGACACCAACGTTTAGTGCAGCGTCTGGGTGGACTATCACTCTGGACGGGTACTGGCAACACTCCGATTCGCATCAAGCTTTCTTACGAGTGTTGATGAGTTGCTCTAGTGCGATAGCG
>JAIRZI010000017.1 GCA_031267295.1 Propionibacteriaceae bacterium
TCTCAATCCGCTCATCCAAACCCAAATGAACATACACTTGACCCATAGCGCAACCCCTTCCAGTGATGCTTTGACACACCACAGGATAAGTGTTGCGCTTCTAAATTGAAACCGGGGTCTCAGCCTTAGTAATAGCAGCATCGATTCGCAGTACAGCGTCATTACCTTGCAGTAGACGAGTAAGACGACAAGTATCCCAACTGGCTCCAGCTAGTTTTAGCGCAGCGACCACATCGGACGCTCGCACCAGCGGCTCGGTGTGAGCCAGCACCATATTAACCACCACACCATCGACTCGTAACTCACGCAGCGCGACACTCACATCTATCGTCTTGTTACCGGTGCCAGATCTGCGGCTGACGAGTGTGACTTCGCCAGCAGCTAACGCAGTGACTGCCGCCGCTAACCCCACCGGGTTGCTAAACTCTGCCCGCCACAGCGATGCGTTTAACTCTTTCGCGGTGGCACCGCGCTCGGTTCGCGTCACCGCACATATCTGAACTCCCAGCGGAGCCACCGCGTTCAGAGCGGCGCACAACTCGTCATCGCTTTGCTCCGCCGACAAGGCGATCTCCAGATACTCTGCGAGTGAAGCATCCCCGGTAGGAGCCACATTGAAGTGTGAGATTCTAGGATGTGGGCTGAAACCGGACGAGTACGCCACTGGCACAGCCGCTCTGCGAATCATTCGCTCAAAAGCCCTAGCCAAATCGCGATTGGATGCATAAGCCGCTGAGCCGGTCTTAGTGTAATGCACCCGCACCCAAGCAATCGGATCTGGTCTACGTTCTGGAGGTTGCCGCCTAGCCATGCTGCGCTCCACATCGTTCAGCCAACTCAATATCTACCCCAAAGAACGGACAAACACCGCAATCGTTGCACCCCGTCCAACGACAGTCTGGCAGCGAAGTGGCCGATAACGCTTCTTGATAATCTCCCCAAAGCCAAGCGCGATTCAACCCAAACTCCAGATGATCCCAAGGCAACACTTCAGTTACTGCACGTTCCCGGGTGGTGTACCAGGCCACGTCCGTTCCCACAGTGGGCAACACCGCAGCGGCACTGGTCATCCAGCGTTCAAAACTAAACATTTCGCGCCAACCGTCGAACACTCCCCCGGCACGCCATACCGCTTCTATGACAGCTCCCACCCGACGGTCGCCGCGCGAAAGTAACCCCTCCACTAGCCCCGGCTCGGCATCAGCGTACCGCACAGTGATCGCTCGACCACACGTTCGGTCAGCACGCACCCGATCTTTCAAATCACGCATTCGAGTGCGCACCGTGTCCATAGCAGTCTGCGCCACCCACTGAAACGATGTCATCGGCTTCGGCACAAAACCGCCAATGCTGATAGTGCAAGAAATATCGCGGTGTCCCGAAACTTGCCGCCCAGTTTCGATCACGCGATGCGCCATACCAGCGATAGCGGCCACATCTTCGTCGGTCTCTGTGGGCAAACCGCACATAAAGTACAGTTTCACCGAGCGCCAACCCTGCGAGAACGCTGTAGTCACCGTGGAAATGAGATCATCTTCCGACACATTTTTATTTATAACCGCTCGCATTCGCTCCGTGCCGCCCTCTGGGGCGAACGTCAGCCCGCTACGACGACCGTTGCGCGCCAATTCGGTAGCCAACTCGATATTGAACGCATCCACCCGTGTTGATGGCAAACTCAACGACGTGGAAGTGCCGGCGTAACGCTCAGCCAACTCTCCCACCAACTGCGAAATCTGCGAATGATCCGCAGAGGACAAACTTAAAATACCCACCTCGTCATAACCAGTGCTCGCTAACCCACACTGCGCTAACTGCTCGACCACCGTCGCGCAACGTTCCCGCACCGGCCGAGTTATCATCCCCGCCTGACAGAAACGACAACCCCGAGTACAACCTCGGAACACCTCTACCGAATAGCGTTCATGCACGGTTTCCGCGATGGGCACAATGGGGCTTTTAGGATAACGCCAAGTATCCAAATGGGTGAGCACCCAACGTTCGGGACGCGCCGGTACTTGCGGGCGATTAGGGGTGACGCTGAGAATCACGCCAGTTGCACCATAACGCACGTCATAGAACGCCGGCACATACACTCGACCAGTTTTTGCTAGTTCAAGTAGTAACCCGGTACGCCCGCCGGGTTTGGCACCACGTTTCCACTCACGCACCAATTCAGACACCATAATGACGGCTTGCTCGCCGTCACCCAAGATGAAC
Source organism: Propionibacteriaceae bacterium (assembly GCA_031267295.1). Lineage (GTDB taxonomy): Bacteria > Actinomycetota > Actinomycetes > Propionibacteriales > Propionibacteriaceae > WRGV01. Next base: position 2,221 of record JAIRZI010000017.1, read on the forward strand.
GCATCAAAAAACTCGGCCATCGGTTCCGGGTTAGCACTACAGTGCCCGCCACCGATTACGATAGGGTCGGCGGCGGTGCGCTCACTAGCGTGCAAAGCAACTCCAGCCAAATCCAACATCTCCAACACGTTGGTGTATCCCAGTTCGGTGGCCAGCGAAAACCCCCATACGTCACAAGATTTCACCGGAAAATGGTTCTCCAACGTAAACTGCGGCACTCTTGCGGCGCGCATTGCCGCCGCCAAATCTGGCCACGGTGTGTAGCTGCGTTCGGCTGCACACCAATCAAGCTCATTCAAGATTTCATAGAGCACCGCCAACCCTTGATTGGGTTGTCCAATCTCGTAAGCGTCGGGATATGACAATACCCAATGCACCTCGGTATCTTTCCAAAGTTTGACGATTGAATTTGGTTCGCCGCCTACATATTGAACGGGACGTTGCACTTTAGGCAGCAACGGTTCTAACTCGCAGAAAACATCTGACGGTGTATTCATACCAAATGTCTCCGCACCTCGCCTGCAAGATAAACCGACCCGATCACCAGCACGCCACCCTCAGCTTCCGTAGCAATCTCCATCGCCGTCTCCAACGCCTCAGTTACATCTCGCACTGTCTCCACCCGATCATCGCCAAAAATGCTAACCGCCATAGCGGCCAACTCATCAGCGTCGAGTGCCCGATCGCTACCGCTCACCTGAGTACACACCAGTTGCGCCGCTACCGGTTCGATAAGACGCAACACCTCAGCCACCGCTTTGTCACGCATCATGGCGATCAGTACGGTGACTGAGCGCAAAGCGAACGTCTCAACAAACGCTGACAAACTTGCCTGCACGCCGTGCGGATTATGGGCGGTATCTAGCACTACCGGTGGTTCAGAGTTCAACAACTCCAGTCGTGCCCAAACGTGCACGTTACCAAAAGCATCGGCTATCAACTCGGTTGATAACTCTCGCCCCAGCAACGCCTCCGCCGCAGCCACCGCAAGCGTGGCGTTGCGCGCCATATGCGCGCCATACAGCGGCAGGAACACTCCCATATGTTCACTGCTGCCGCTGCGAACCTCTATCATCTGACCTCCAATGGCACCCGTTCGGGATACCAACGCAAAATCATCACCCTCCAACACCATTTCGGCACTCTCGGTAGCGCAGCGCGCCAACAACACTTGCATCGCAGTTGGCTGTTGTTCAGCGATAACTGCCGTAGCCCCCCATTTGATGATGCCCGCTTTCTCGTTAGCGATCTCGGCAACCGTAGCGCCCAGCAGTTGCATGTGATCTAAAGCGATAGGACAGATAACCGCCACTTCGGCATCGGCGACATTAGTGGCATCCCAAGCACCTCCCATCCCCACTTCAATCACCATCACGTCTACCGGTGCGTCAGCGAAAGCTAAATACGCCATTCCGGTCAACACCTCAAAGAACGTCATCGAAACCCCACCGATAGCCATAGCGTCTACCAAGGCGGCATATGGCTTGAGTCGTTCCCACAAGTCATCGAAGTCATCGTCCGATATTGGTTCACCATCGATGCAGATACGTTCCGTAATATTCATCAGATGCGGTGATGTGAATCGGCCAGTGCGCAACCCCACTGCTCGCAACAGCGCATCAATCATAATAGCGGTAGAGCCTTTAGCGTTGGTGCCGGTGATCTGCACCACTGGCGCAGTGCGTTGTGGATCGTCGAGCAGCTCGACGAGTGCTTGAATACGTTCCAGTGAAGGAGCCACTTGGTGTTCTGGCCAACGTTTAGTCAATTCGGCGGTGACCCGCCCATGTCTGCTCACCACAACAACACTACCGCCTTGCATATACTCACAGACAGATCACAGCCGGTTTGGAAAGCCTAAGTTGGTTGAGCTAGTAAAGTGAGTATGTGGCTGACGAATCCAACTACCACTTCGGTGCGGTGCCCTGGTACCGTCAGCCAACTTGGCAATTTTCTACAACGTTCCTGTTAGTTGGGGTTTTGCTACTTGGCGGTTACTTATTTGATCGCGTTAAGGGAACCGCATTACCTCAGGCATACGCTCAACTATCGTCACCGCACCAAGTGCTAGGGGCCAATGGGCCGACTGGCATCCAGTTGACGACTACCAGTTCCTCCGTTTCGGACGCACCATATGTGGTGATATATCAGGATTACCAAGACTTAGCATCAGCGGATATAGATTTGATGCTCTCGGACGCATTGAATGCGCTGGGATCGCGCGGTGAAATCATCGTTGAGTACCGCACTATGACATTTCTTGACCATAACGCAGTATCAGGAGCGTCACAGCGTGCCGCCATTGGAGCAGCATGTGCCGACATTCAAGGCGTGTTCGCCGCGTATCATTACCAAATATTCCAAAACCAAAACAGCAACGGGTTCTCCGACACTCAGTTACGTGACGATTTCGCTATCGCCGCCGGATTATCAGGAGATAAACTGAGCGCATTTCAAGCCTGCTACGATAATCGTCTTACGGAGGATTTTGTGAACGCCATAGCTACCCAAGCACTCGCTGATGGCGTTACTGTCATCCCCACATATCTGGCCAACGGAACGTCTCTTGATCTTGCTGATTTGGAACTCATCAACCAGCGAGTATCAGAAACTTCGTTACGAACCGCCATTGAAACATTAAAAACTTCTGCGTAGAGAATTAAGGAACTAACTCAAAGATGACTAAACATAAAACTCACTCGGAGTTGGCGGGAACGTCGAAGCGCGAGCAGTTACGTCAACAGCAAGCTCAAGCCGCCCAAGCCGCTAAATTGAAGCGCACTATCACTTTCTCAGTGATTGGGGTAGCTTTGCTGACACTGATCGCCGTCATCGTAGTAGTGGTATTCAACAACAACTCCAAGAGCAACGACCCCACTAGCACCCTTGGCGCTGATCAGATTAAACCCCCTAACGCCAGTGCTGACGACTACTCCATAGTCGTTGACCCTGGTAAAGCCCTAAGCGATGCCATAATTCTCGACATTCACACCGACTATCAGTGCCCCTACTGCGCCGCTTATGAGGGTTACTTCGGGCAGACGTTCCGCGAACTCGCCGAGCGCGGAGACATCGAACTGCGCATCCACCCTCGCACTGTGATAGGTGATTGGTTGATCGGCAACGATTCCTCGCTCAGAGCCTCAACTGCGGTGGCTTGCGCTGACGTCGTCGGCAAGTTCTACGACCTGCATAGCACCATATTCGCTAACCAACCCGAGAAAGAGGGCGTGGGATACACCGACGAACAGTTACGCTCCACTTTCCCACGCTCGGCTGGTATCACCGGAGAGAATCTTGCAACATATCAACAATGCTATGACAATCGTCTTACAGAAGGTTGGGTGCGAGCTTCCGAAAATGAAGGTTACAACCACGCCTTGCCAGATGCAGAGGATACGCGATACCACGTCGGTATTCGCGCCACGCCGACTTTCCTAGTGAACGGCAAACTGGTATCGCTTTCGCAAACCACCGATTTCAGTACCGACGGCGTGCTACAGCTACTGAAAGCCGCCGCTTAAACGAACTATAAAGCAGCAGCCGCCCCAATACGACGTGCTGCCTTGGTAATCGGCGCTCTCTTGGGGAATGTATCGCTTATCATTACCTAGTGAGTCTTGAAAACTGGCAACTACCTGAAAAACCAGCCTTAGAAGGATTGGAAGCCAAATGGTCGGCGCGGTGGCACGCGGATGGCACGTATGCTTTCCGCCGTCCAACAACCCGCGAGCAAGTATTCTCCATCGATACCCCACCACCAACGGTATCTGGGTCACTGCACGTCGGGCATGTCTTTAGCTACACCCATACTGACGTGGTGGCGCGTTATCAACGCATGAACGGCAAAGCAGTGTTCTACCCGATGGGGTGGGATGACAACGGACTGCCCACCGAGCGTCGAGTGCAGAACTACTACGGGGTGCGTTGTGATCCGGCGATACCATACGATTCCGAATTGACACCCCCCGAGAAACCCGATCCGAAGCGTCAAGTGGCTATCAGCAGACGCAACTTCATTGCACTATGCCAGCAGTTGACCGCCATTGATGAACAGGTTTTTGAAGACTTATGGCGGCAGTTGGGGCTATCTGTTGACTGGGACACGCTGTACACTACTATCTCTCCCGCCGCTCAACGAGTGGCACAACGAGCGTTCTTACGCAACTTGAAACGTGGTGAAGCTTACCTGTCGTACGCTCCGACACTGTGGGATGTGACGTTCGGCACCGCCGTGGCGCAAGCCGAGTTAGAAGACCGCGATTACCCCGGTTTCTATCACCGCGTGGCTTTCCATAAGGCAAACGGCGAACCGGTGTATATCGAAACCACCCGTCCCGAACTGTTGGTGAGCGTGTGTGCGCTAATTGCGCATCCAGATGACGCACGCTATCAGAGCCTATTCGGCGAGTATGTTAGCGACCCAGTGTTCGGCATAAAAATCCCCGTGCTCGCCCATCCAGCCGCCGAACCGGATAAAGGTGCCGGTATCGCCATGTGCTGCACTTTCGGCGATCTCACAGACGTGCAGTGGTGGCGCGAATTGGCGTTACCCACTCGTACCGTCATCGGTCGAGACGGTCGCTTACAAGGTGATACCCCGGAGTGGGTGCTGAATAAGGCGGCATATGAAGCGTTGGCTGGCAAAACAACGTTCTCCGCCCGCGAAGCTGTGGTGACGTTGTTGCGAGAAAGCGGCGATCTGATCGGCGAACCAACACCGACACTGCGCAAAGCGAACTTTTATGAAAAAGGTGACAAACCGTTAGAGATTGTGGCAACTCGGCAGTGGTACATCAGCAATGGTGGCCGCGATTTAACGTTGCGAAACAAACTGCTGCAACGCGGCGAAGAGCTAGCGTTCACCCCGGACTATATGCGGCACCGCTATTTGAACTGGGTTACGGGGTTGAACGGCGATTGGCTGGTGAGTCGGCAACGCTTTTTCGGGGTGCCTTTCCCATTATGGTATCCACTGGATGCCGCTGGTGAACCCGACTGGGAACATCCGATTGTAGCCGGTGAAGCCGAACTACCGATCGACCCAATGAGTCAACCCGCCCCAGGGTTCACGGAAGCCGAACGGGATGTGCCACACGGGTTCACTGCTGATAAGGATGTCATGGACACCTGGGCCACGTCGTCACTCACCCCACAAATCGCCTGCGGTTGGGGTGAGGACGACGAACTGTTCCGCCTCACTTTCCCAATGGACGTAGCTCCCCAAGCACACGACATCATTCGCACTTGGCTGTTCACCCGAGTGGTGCGTTCTCATCTGGAGCATGAATCGCTACCTTGGCACCGCGCTACGATCAGCGGTTTTGTAGTAGACCCTGATCGCAAAAAGATGAGCAAATCAAAAGGCAACGTGGTGGTACCCACCGAGATACTCAATAAGTTCGGCTCGGACGCAGTGCGCTGGCGCGCGGCGATGGCTCGTCCCGGCGCTGATTCGCCGTTCGATGAATCTCAGATGAAAGTGGGACGCCGACTTGCGGTGAAGATACTCAACGCTTCAAAGTTCGTGCTGGGATTGGGTTCTCCGGCTCCAGTTGCCGCAGTGAGCGAACCGGTAGACCTAGCTTTGCTGGCGACACTGCGCACTGTGATAGCAAAAACTAGCAGTGCATTCGAGACGTTCGACTACACATCAGCACTCGAAAACGCTGAAACTTTCTTCTGGAGTTTCTGCGACGACTACTTAGAGTTAGTGAAAGAACGCGCTTACAATGCTGATGCTCCAGTAGCCGGAGCGTCAGCGCGCGCCACTTTGCAGTGCAGCCTATCGGTGCTGCAGCGCTTATTTGCGCCGTTCATGCCGTTCGTCACCGAAGAGGTGTGGAGTTGGTGGCAAGCCGGTTCGGTGCACCATGCCCCTTGGCCTAGCGTGGAAGAACTACCAGCAGTTGGCGACACCGAATTGACGGCGGTGGTCTCCGCTGCGTTAGTGGACATTCGCGGTGCCAAGAGTGCTGCGAAAACATCTATGAAAACTGAGGTATCCGCTCTTAACTTCACCGCAGACGCAGCCACTCTCGCCCGATTACGGCTAGCGGAAGCTGACTTGAAAGCGGTGGGGAGCGTTGTCGGTGAGGTTAGTTACACCGCAGCGGAAGCGCCGTTAATAGTGCAAGTTGAACTCATTTGAGGTTGCGTGGATTGACTAACCTAACCATCTTCCGTTTGCGCTAAATGGGGATTAGCGCAGATGCCGTCTGTTGCTGTCGCTACTAGTGGGTGTGCGGCGGAACTGACTGATGATCTGTTAACCAGGAAGCAAGCCAACTTTTAACCTGGTTCGCATCATTTGCCATAGCGATAGCATGTTGCGGTTTTTGTAGCAACCCAGCGAATCGCTCTACTGTTGGCGGTTCAAATCCGAGCGCTTCACAAATCGTATTAGCAAACTTCACTGGAAGAGCCGTCTCATAAGCGATTATTGGAGTGCGTACTTCACCCTTTGCCAGCAACTGTGCCGCAACATGCACCCCCGCTGCGGTATGCGGATCGATCAATAGCCCATGTTCGCGCCACATTCTAGCGATAGTGGCTAGCCGATCTGTATGCGACGATGCCCCAGCCACGATACCGAACCGTTCTCGCTGCGTAACGAATATTTCATCATGGGAAAGATCAAACCCGCCAGTTACACCGAAGCTACCGTCGTCCGAGTGAGTGAACAGTTGGGCGCTACGTTGCGAATCGCCGTCCACTAAATCCCAAATGAATCGTTCCAGATTGGAAGCTTTCGAGATGTCCATTGAGGGGCTGGAGGTGGCATGAACCGCGTGAGCGGGACGGGGACGATAAACCCCGGTAGCGAAGAACTCTTGCAACACATTGTTTTCGTTAGTGGCTAGAATGAGCGCATCAACCGGCAGTCCCATTTGATGGGCGACATGCACACTCAAAATGTCGCCAAAGTTGCCAGTTGGCACTGCAAAACTGATGCGTTGAGTGTCAGATTCGGCTACCTGCAACCAGGTAGCGAACGCATACACCACCTGCGCTAGCAACCGAGCTACGTTTATCGAATTCACTGCCCCGATGTGATAGGTGGCTTTGAACTCGGCATCACTGTTGAGAGCCTTTACTAGGTCTTGGCAATCATCGAACACTCCAGCAACCGCAAAATTGACGATTCTAGGGTCGTCAATGGAGTACATCTGTGCTTGCTGGAAAGGTGTCATCCGTGCATGTGGGGTGAGCATCGCTACTTTAACCCTCGCCAAGCCGCGCATCGCATATTCTGCAGAGCTGCCGGTGTCACCAGAGGTAGCTCCCAGCACGGTGAGCCAAGTGTCGCGTCTGGTCAATTCATAGTCGAACAATCGTCCCAACATCTGCAACGCTATGTCTTTGAACGCCGCCGTAGGGCCATTGGATAAGTGAGCTAACCAAATACCAGTATCGCCAACCGGAGTCACCGGAGTGACCACACGCGAAGCAAATACCTGTTCATGGTAGGCGCTTGCCGTCAAACGTGCCAGTTCGGCATCGGGGATGTCAGTTATGAATAACCGCAGTATTTGATGCGCCAACGCGGCATAACCTTGTTCGGCGAGCAGCACGCGCCAACTAGCCAATAGAGCCGGAGTGACCACCGGATACTTTTCAGGTACATACAACCCACCATCAGCGGCTAACCCCTCCAGTAAAACGTCAGAGAAGTTGGCGGTGCTACCACCTCTGGTTGATTGATAACGCATACCTTTAAGGCTACCTTTTCAGTAAACACTGCGTGGTCAACTCGCTAGCAGATTGATAACACAGATAACACATACCTCTAGCGACTGCGGGATGCGGTTCAAGCAGATACCCTAACCAACCGCGATTAACCCCTACAGTAACACGTCACTGAAGTTGCCGGATGACGATTCTGCTAAACCAGTAGTACAAACACTTAAAGCTAACTTAGTAGACTCGTAACATGTTGCGACGCGCACCCTTGCCACTATTGCCACTACTAATTGGAGCTTTACTGCTCACTGGATGTGCTACCGAGCCACCTAGCGAACCGATAACCACACCACCCGAAGTAACCACTAGCAGCACCCCAGAACCGGTGTATTATTCACCGCTCACCGGGCGGGTGGTCGCCGATGAAGCTAGCACTACTCGACCGGTGTTAGCCGCAATGGTTGAGAATCTGCCTTACGCACGTCCCCAATCGGGCATCGTTGAAGCTGGAGTGGTGTTTGAAGCTATCGCCGAAGCTGACATCACCAGATTCGTGCTGCTCTATCAAGAAGCTGAGCCAACACTCATCGGACCGATACGCAGCGCCAGGCAATACTTCATCGAATGGATGCATGGCTTCGATGCGGCCTTAGCCCGTTGCGGTGGCTCGCTGGAAGCGCGCACTGCTATGGCAAGCGGTGCTTATGGTCTCGACCTAGACGAATTCTCTTACGGCGGTTCATACTGGCGGGAGAACGCTAAAGAGGCTCCCCACAACATGTACACCGACTACACACAACTGAAAGCTTTGCTAGCCACAAATGAAAAAATGACGAGCACATTCACCCCGTGGCTGCGGCAAGACGGTACCCCAGCAGTAACCCCAACCGCAAGCGTGATTGACCTTGACATTTCATCCGACGAATACCTCAACCACTACGAGTGGGATGCCGCCAGCAACACTTATCTACGCTGGCACAACACCACGGTGCATCTCGACCGCGAGCAGGGACAAGTTCATCCGAACGTGGTGATCGCTATGCGCGTGAATGAATGGACAGTAAACGAAGGTGACGGTGCCCGGCAACGCATCGCTACGTCGAGCAGTGGCTCAGCGTACGTGTTCCAGAACGGAACCATGACCGAAAGTACTTGGGTGAAAGATAGCTCCGCTGCCATGATTCGTTTCATCAATGCCGCCGGAGAAGACATCGCGCTAAACCGAGGTCAAGTGTGGATCACCGCAGTTCCGAACGATAACTCGATCACTTGGCGATAGCAAAAATGTTTATATCCGCAATACTGAGGGCTGGTCGTATGTCCGGCTGGGCGAGCGGTTGGGTGTCGCCCTTTCGACGGTGCGGAACTTCGTACTCTGAGATGGCCAGCCCGGAGGGCATCGTCGGTCTAGTGCTTCAGGTCGGAGTCATAGGGCGTTCGTCTGGCGTGAGCTACGTAGATGCCGCGGTATCGTCGTTTTGCATAACCTCATTAAAAGAGTGAGAATAGATCATGTGACGATTTCGAGTGTTCCCGTGACACCGCGCACCGCGCAGGCCGCCGACTGGGCGCTGTCACGAGGGATCGCGTCAATGACCACCGCGCAGGTCGCCGAGATGCTCGACGCGCCGGTCACCCAGGTGCCGCAACGTCTGAGTGTAGCGAAGCGGCGCGGCGAATGGATCACCCCAGCTCGCGGCCTGTGGATTCCGGTACCCCCAGAGTTCAGAGCCTGGGGCGGGCCACCAGCGACAGAGTTTATTGCCTCGCTCATGAAGCACTTCGACATCGGCTACTACGTCGGATGGCTCGCCGCCGCCTCATTGTACGGGGCAACGCACCACGCACCCCAGGTCACCCACGTCGCCACCTCGAAGCTGGTGCGCGAACGCACACTCGGACGCGCCCGACTCGTCTTTCATGAACGCTCGGCCATCGCCGAACTTCCCACAGTGGAACGGATGGCCCGCTCTGGACCGTATCTGGTCTCGTCGCCGGAACTGACCGCGCTCGACATCGCCTCCGACATCACGCTCGCTGGTGGACTCGACAACGCCGCCACCGTCATCACCGATCTAGCCGAGGAGACCGGCCTGGACGACCAGACGCTCGTCTCGCTCGCACCCCGGTTCGCTGACGCCGCCGTGCGCCGGGTCGGCTGGATGGTCGAACGGTTCACCGAACACCGCCTCGACGCGCTCGCCGAGCACGTCACCCAATCGCCGTCGACCCCATCACGCCTGCACCCGTCCCTGCCGCTGACCGGTGGAGTGGTCGAGCGCTGGGGCCTCCGTCTGAACACAAACGTGGAAGTGGAGTAGCCCATGCTATCCATCAACGACATCGCTGCCTGGGGTATCACCCACCCCTGGGCCAGCGCCGAACAGGTCGAACAAGACCTGCTGCTGTCCCGTGCGATCTGCGCCATCGCCTCTCACGACTACCTCGGCCAAGAACTCGTCTTCCGGGGCGGCACCGCGCTGCATAAACTGCACCTGCCCAGACCGTTGCGGTACAGCGAGGACTTGGATTACGTCCGTTCCACCGGTGGTGGGATCGGGCAACTGACCGGTGCGCTGCTCGACCTGGGACGCGACCTGGGTTTCGATGTGCGCTCGAAGATCACCGAGCACCCGAAAGTCTACTGGCGTACCACTAGCCAGGCAGGGACGCCGCTACGCATCAAAGTAGAGGTCAACACCCACGAACGCTCACCCGCACTACCACTCATCAACCAGCCGTACCAGGTGGAGTCGCCGTGGTGGACAGGCCAGGCCGAGGTGCAGACATTCAAGCTGGCCGAGTTGATCGCCACGAAGATCAGAGCGCTCTACCAGCGATCCAAAGGCCGCGACCTGTTCGACATGTGGCTCACCCTCACCGCCACCGACCTGGACCCCGCCGACGTGCTGGCCGCGTTCGATCCGTATCGGCCTGCAAGGTACACGTCCAAGGCAGCCGTCGCCAACCTCCAGGCCAAACTGGCCGCGCCGGACTTCCGCCACGACCTGGACGAACTCGCCGCCCAGCCGCCCGTGCCCTACAGCCCGGACGAGGCGGCAGCCCTCGTCACGGAACTCCTGCTCAACAAGGTCTAGCCGAGCAGAGCCGGGCGGCGCGGCGACAGGTGGAGACGCCCTTGATCCAGGCTTTTGTTTCGCCTGGTGAGATAATGGGGCATGGGTCTCAACATCGTCGCCTTCGAGTTGGCAGTGGTAACGGGAGTTACCCGGGTGGCCACGCTCGGAGAGGTCTCGACGACACCCCTTGTCAGGCATCTGTTCCAAGAGTCCATCAAGTTTTGTCAGTGAGCCAATCTATGATGATGACATGACCACTGAAGCTGATGCTGGAAGAGATACTGTAGCGTCTTTAGCGTGCTTTCACGCCAAGTTGGTTGAGCGGTGACTACGGTGAGCGCAGACGGACTCGAACCGCCGACCCCCTCCGTGTAAAGGAGGTGCTCTAACCAACTGAGCTATGCGCCCCGCGCCCGTCTATTCTCGCACGGACGCGGCGGTTGATGCACTTCGAGCGGTTTAATTGCAAGCAACGGTTCGTATTATGTGGCTATCCGCGCTCTCTATTGCCACCGCTAGAAGTGTCATCACACGTAATCGCTCAGGCAATATTGGTATTCACCACGTCGGCATCGACAGCCGCTTTGTTAGTGTTAACCTCAATTTTGCGCGGCTTTGCTTCCTCAGCCATCGGGATGGTGAGAGTGAGCACACCATCTGCATAATCTGCGCAGATACCTGCCACGTTTAAACCAGTACCTAATGAAATCTGACGCGCATAGGTGCCAGTGCTGCGCTCTCTAGTGAGCCATACGTTCTTTTCGTTAGTAGTATCGAGTGGTTCCTGTGTTCGCTCAGCACGCACGGTTAGGGTGCGATCATCCACATCAATATCAATGCTGCCGGGAGTCACACCGGGAAGATCCATCTTGACGACGAACACATCCTCACTGCGATAGAGATCCATCGCCATCGAACGGTCTTCACTCGAAACAGCGCGGAAAACCTGGCCTGCCAGATCGTTAATCTCGCGCCAGGGGTTGTAGCTGATAGCCATATTGTCTCCTTAGTCTCAATTTTTGGCTGCAATTCTCACTGCGAGAGTCGAGAGTAAAGTTGAGTCTAACACACTCAAGCTCATAGTTGCGTCTATGTCACTCAACTTTAAGAAGTTTTAAGCCTGATGTCCGACCACATTCAGCAACAACGCTCAGCAAACAAGAAAAACTCCTCTGGATGCTCCCACGAACCCCGTCCTAACCCTCTCCACGAAAACGAGACTACGGACGCGAACCCCACCCAAGTGCCGCAACTTCAAACAACATAGCGCTACCAAAATCAGTAGTTAATCTTGCAGAAACTAAGCAGTTGTCCGATTTAGTCTTATGCTAAAAACTGATTGACTCAGGAGGACAAACATGGCAACAAGCCTTGACCCCCGCCCACCGGAGCGTGACGCAGTAGTCGCCCGACTACGCAGGGTAGCTGGCGATATGACTACCGCAGTAACAAAAGCACTAGAACAAAAACACCCTTGGTTTTTATATCTGAGCGCCGCAGAGCGCTCCTGGATAACTCTAGTTGCCGGAGCTGGCATCGACGGTTTCATCAATTGGCTAGCCGCAGATTCTCCCGCCATCCACCCCACCCGAATCTTTGATGCCGCACCACGTATTATGGCGCGACGCATCAATTTGAAACAGAGCGTTGATCTAGTTCGCACCACAGTAGAAGTGGTACGTGAACAGTTGGACGTGTTGATGCCGCCTAGTGACCGCGCACTGCTCTCCCATGCAGTAACTCAATATTCAGCAGAAGTGGCGTTCGCAACAGCCGAGGTATACGCCAAAGAAGCTGAGTCGCGCGGAGCATGGGATGAACATATCGAAGCCGTGGTGATAGACGCGCTGGTGCGGGCAGACCCAGATGGCATCATGCTTTCACAAGCTTCCACATTGGAATGGCCAGTATCGTCTGCAACGTTCGTCATGGTTGGTTCTGAGCAGGAAAATGTTGAACACGCAATAGCGCAACTTCGTCTACTAGCTCGTCACGAAAATCTATCGGTGCTAGTGGCATCACACGGACATCGCATGATGGTAACGGTGGCTATGCCTGCCCCTTACAAAGACGGCGACCAAATGGCGGCCGCAACTGCATTAGCGCCCCGGTTTGGTGACGGTGCGGTGGTGCTAGGGTCGGTTTGCGCCGGGTTAGCTTCCGCAACGCACTCCGCCACCGATGCGCTCTCTGGTGCGCTGGTCGCCCACGCTTGGGCTAACTGTCCCCGGCTCGTGTATGCACAACTGTTGTTACCGGAACGGGCGCTGGCGGGAAACACCGCCGCCCGCGAAGAACTTGTCGAAACCGTGTATCGTCCTTTGGTTGCCGCCGGAAGTGACTTGCTGAACACACTTATCGCCTTTTTTGCAACTGGCGGTTCCATTGAAGCAACGGCGCGAACACTGTTCGTTCACCCAAATACCGTGCGTTATCGCATCAAACGCATCGCTGAGGTTACCTGCTACTCCCCCACCGACCCTCGCGACGCTTTCACTCTTCAGATAGCAACAACACTGGGAAGACTCACGCTACTTTCTTAAAGTGCACCGATTTATACCACACCTCGGGAACAACGGCGAACGAGCTGAGCATATCTCGCCTGAGCCGCACTCCACACGCGACGCATGATTAGGCAGTGTTTCCTCAGGTTGTAGGATTCATACAAACATCACCGGATAACCTGCGCCAGGGAAATGCCTTTATTTAGTGGGTTTTTCCGAAAGGATAATCATATGCTTGCGATCATCAGCCCTGGCCAAGGTTCGCAGCACCCCGGTTTGCTCAGCCCTTGGCTGGAGTTGCGTTACTTCCGTACCCGTATCGACGCTTTCGCAGCGTTAACCGGCATTGATTTGGAGGCCCTCGGAACCACCGCCAACGCTAACGTCATCAAAGCCACTGAGTACGCTCAACCGCTGCTAGTCGCCACTGCGCTCTGTGTCGCTCACGAACTTCCTACGCTTGATTCTCACGTAACTACCAATCTGGTTGCCGGTCACAGTGTCGGAGAGTTAGCGGCAGCAGCGCTCGCTGGTGTGCTCTCAGACACCGAAGCGATGACGTTGGCCGAAGCGCGCGGTCAAGCTATGGCGAAAGCTGCGGCAGCGTTAGAAACCGGCATGGCAGCCATTTTGCTTGGTAACCCCAGCGAAACCGCCCCAGACGCTGCAGAACGTGGTTTGCATGTCGCCAACTATAACGGAGTCAATCAAGTAGTGGTCGGTGGCACGCTCGCCCAAATAGCCGAACTGATCGCCAATCCGCCAAAACGTAGCAAAGTGGTGCAGCTACAAGTGGCAGGGGCTTTTCATACTCCATATATGCAACCCGCCGTGACGGAACTGCGTTTGACGGCATCTCGAATCACCGCCCAAGACCCGATACTACCGCTACTGTCCAACTTGGATGGTGCCAGCGTTGCTTCCGGTGCCGACTATCTTCAACGACTCATCTATCAAATCACCGCACCGGTACGCTGGGATATGTGCATGTCCGCCATGAAAAAGCTGGGCATCACTGGAGTGCTGGAACTACCTCCGGCTGGCGTACTATGCGGATTGGTAAGCCGTAATTTGCCTGGTGTAGAAGTGTTCCCCCTTAACGCGCCGCGTGAGCTGTCGGCAGCGGCAGCTTTCATACAACGCCATCACTTAGCGACAGGCATCCAATGAAAACATTAACTTCTTGCGCATCCGGTAGTCCTGCCCGCTTACTTTCGGTAGCCGGGTATCGCGGTAGCCGAGTGGTGTCCAACCATGAATTTTGCCAATGGATAGATTCCTCCGACGAATGGATTCAGCAACGCACCGGCATCACCGAGCGCCGTTGGGCGACACCAGATGAAACAGTGCTACAAATGGCCGCAGCGGCTAGCCGGGATGCCGTACAGCGAGCCGGGATTTCCCTCGACAATATTGACGCTCTCATCGTCGCTACCGTGTCGCACCAGCAACAAAGCCCCGCCCTCGCCACCGCACTCGCGGCCGCCTTGGGGTTAAGCGACGTTCCGGCATTCGACATTTCAGCTGCGTGTGCCGGATTTTGCTACTTGATCGAGTTAGCGCGTTCTTTGGTGGCATCTGGGGCAGCGCGCCATGTGCTGATCGCCGCCAGCGAACGACTCTCCGACATGATAGACATCACGGATCGCTCAACCGCTTTCCTTTTTGGTGACGGGGCGGGGGCGGCAGTGGTGGCCGCCGCCGACACGCCGGGAATCAGTCCGGCTGTTTGGGGCACTACCGGAACCAATGTAGCGGCGGTAGGTATAGAACCCTGGCCGGATGCGGTAGCAAAAAGGCAGGCGTTCCCACACATCGTAATGGATGGCGCTAAAGTGTTCCGTTGGGCAGCTACCGAAGTGGCAGCTAAGGCGTTGGAAGCGCTCGTTGCGGCGAATATCACCGTCGCTGATCTAGGAGTATTCATTGGACATCAGGCCAATAGCCGTATTATTGATGCAATGTTGCGTCGTCTTGCTTTACCCGACCATGTCGCAGTGTCGCGCGATATTCGCATCCAAGGCAACACGTCCGCCGCCTCAATCCCAATTGCAATGTCCGCCATGTTGGAAGATGGCAGCGCCCACTGTGGGCAGTTGGCGTTACTTGTGGGGTTTGGTGCCGGGCTAAGCTACGCAACACAAGTTGTCACTATGCCGTAACCGCACACGATGACTAGGTAATATCCCTGAATAATGAAGGAGAAAAAAATGGCAGACCCTCAAGAAATCCTCGCCGGACTGGCCGAAATTGTTAACGAAGTCGCAAACACCCCCATAGCCGATGTGCAACTCGACAAACGATTCCTTGACGACCTCGATATTGATTCCCTATCGATGGTAGAGATTATCTATGCCGCAGAAGAGAAGTTCAACGTCGAGATTCCCGACGACGCTGCCAAAGAGTTCAAGACCGTCTCTGATGCGCTAACCTTTATCGCCCAACAGATGTGAGTAACCGTAAGTGATCGCAGCAGTCATCACCGGCTTCGGTGCCGTGACCCCGCTCGGTAACGATGCCCGCACAACTTGGAACAACCTTGTCAAAGGGGTTAGCGGGGTGCGCCCACTAACTGCGCCTTGGGCGGACAGTATCGCCGTGCGTTTCGCCGGGCAGACACAAATTGACGTGGATGCCGCGTTAGAACGCAGCGTTGCCCGGCGACTTGATCGGGCTACGGCACTCGCGCTGATCGCCTATCAGGAGGCGTTCCACAACTCCGGTTTAGCAGATGCCGACTTCGACCGAGATCGCACCGCAGTGTGTTTGGGTACCGGTGTGGGCGGAATCCAATCCACACTTTCCCAATGGGATGTGATGCATGAGCGCGGCTCTCGGCGAGTTAGCCCTTTCACTATTCCGATGCTGATGGGTAATGCTCCAGCTGCACAGATTGGGCTTGCGCTCGGAGCACGGGGTGCGGTACGCACTAACGTTTCTGCATGTTCGTCATCGGCGGACGCTATTGCTGTCGCCCTTGACACCATTAGATTAGGACGCGCCGACGTTGTGGTGGTTGGCGGCACAGAAGCTCCACTACACCCGCTCACCATCACCGCTTTCACCCAAATGCAGGCGTTGTCCACCCGAAATGCTGCTCCGGCTAGCGCCTCTCGTCCTTGGGATGTCAATCGAGACGGTTTTGTGATGGCGGAAGGCGCTGTAGTGCTGGTGTTGGAAGCCTTACCCCATGCGTTAGCTCGCGGAGCGCAGATTTATGCCAGCGTTGCCGGAGCCGGTGTCACCGCAGATTCTTACAGTTTGGTACAACCCGACCCAACAGGTCGCGGACAAGCCCAAGCGATGCGGCTCGCTATCGCTGATGCGGAGTTAACAGCAACTGACATCTCCCACGTCAACGCTCACGCCACTTCCACCGCGCTAGGCGACATGGTGGAAGCACAAGCAATCAACGCCGTCCTAGGCGCTACGGCATCCACTGTGGCGGTTACCGGCACAAAATCCATGACCGGACATTTACTCGGAGCCGCTGGCGCTCTAGAGACGTTCGCTACCGCAATGGCGCTCTACCACCGCATAGCTCCGCCCACTATCAACTTGATGTCTCCTGAACCCGCATTGAACATTGACGTGGTGACGAGCGCCCGCACGCTGCCCAACGGGTCGCTAGCGGCGCTCAGCAACTCTTTTGGTTTCGGTGGACACAACGTAGCTCTCTTGCTAACCAATCAGCACACCACCTACCCCAGCACCCCAAATGATGCCCTCTAAAAGATGCCGCCATGCCGTACGGACGTTCGCTGTGAGCAACAAGCGCAACTCAACGTTGCAGCGTTAAGCTGCGAAAGGGCGTAGCGGGCGGGGTACAACTTAGGACACCTTTAACAAAAACGCTCAGCCAACAGATTCATTTTCAAGGATTCAAATCCACTTTTGATTAACCGGAATAGTTTCGTTCACCGAAAATAGCGGCACCTATCCGCACGCAAGTTGCGCCGTAACTGATGGCCGTCTCAAAATCTGCACTCATCCCCATTGATAACTCACTCCACTGGCCAGGAACACCGCTACGTAACAAGCTTTCTTGCAGTTCGGCCATCAAATAAAAACTCTGCGCGGCGCGCGCTGTTTCTGCTGCGGCCACCGTCATCAATCCACGCACTACTAGCCGGGGATAGGTCGTTACTTCTTCCGCAAATGCCGCCACTGCGCTAGCTGGTAATCCCCACTTACTTTCCTCACCGGAGGAGTTGACTTCAACCAACACCTCTAGGGTGCGTCCTAGCTCTTGCAATCTGCGATCAAGCGCAGCGGCAACCCGTAACGAATCAAGTGCTTGAAATTCGCTGCTAACTACGGCAGCGGCTCGGGTTTTATTCGTTTGTAGATGCCCGATCAGCGCCCAGGTTAGCGGCGAATCGCTACCAAACGCCGTTTCCTTAGCGACCAACTCTTGCACCTTATTTTCAGCAAATCTAGTGATTCCAGTTGCCTGCCACAGTGCGCGTATCGCAGTAACTGGCTGAGTTTTAGACACCGGAAGCAAACGCACCTGAGAGGGCATACGCCCCGCCTTTAGACACGCCGTAGCGATGCGAGCACGTACGTCAGCGACCCGCTCAGCAATCAACATTTCAGTTGCCATCTCCATCACCTAAGGCCACCTAGCTGCTAATGAGATGACGGCGACAGCAGCGACGACAGCGAACAGTAACGAAATACCGGCATAGCGCTCAGTGACTTCGCGTGCCTCCTCCACATAGCCGACCTGCCTAGCGATCGTCTCATACACTTCTGAGAGGTCTTGTTTTGACTCGGCGGAGAACTTTTTGCCATTAGAACGCTTAGCTATCTCCGCTAGTTCAGAGTGATCTACCGGCACCGGGGAGCGTCGTCCATCTTGAATCACATACCCCCCCGGGGTGCCGTAAGCGATGGTGTACACCGGCACCCCAGCATCTTTAGCACGATCTGCTGCCGTTCGGGAATTGATACCGGTATTAGTTGCTCCATCGGAGAGCAGTACGATGGCTCCCGGTGCCGGATCGTCGGGATGTTCGGGATCGATAGGCGCTAACTCCAACGCTCTGAGACTAGTGACAATCGCTTCGCCGATAGCGGTAGAAGGTGCCAACTCCAGCGTATCGATGGCTCGCTTCGCCGCCCCACGATCAGTGGACGGCGGGAAGACGATAGACGCAGACGCCGCAAACGCCACTACTGCTAGGTTAAACTCCACCGGCAACATGTCCACAAACTCTTTGGCGGCCTCTTTAGCCGCTGTTATTCGATCAGGTTGTACATCTTCAGCCATCATCGAACGTGACACATCAATGGCGAGCACTAAAGTGGCGCGCTCGCGGGGCACTTGAGTGTATGCCTGCGGTCTTGCGAACGCCAGTATCAGCATGGTGAGTGACAACAATGCGGCGATGACAGCAAAATGCCGTTTCCATTTCGACTCAACGGGCAGCAGATTTGCCAGCCGACGATTACGACGCGAGAAAACCAACCGCAACGACAGCATCACATATAGCCCGCCGATCAGTGGCAGTAACACCAGCCACCAGAGCCGCATCGGCTCCATGAAACTCAACAGAATCGAACCCATCACGGCCACCTCGCCGCCATCGAAACCGCCCCGAGTGCCGCCACGATGGCAAAAGCCAACGCATACAGCGCCCAACGCGCAGTGACTTCGGTCTTCACTTCCTCATAGCCCACATCGCTACCCAATTCGGCGTAAGCATCATCTAGTTCCGCTACCGAAGCGGCATCCAACGCTCGTCCGTTACCGCTGCGGGCAATTTCACGCAACATCTGTTGATCGGGAGCAACGTTTTCTCGTCGACCGTCCAAATCGACGTAACCGTTCTGAGTGCCGAACGCGATGGTGTACACCCGATAGCCTTTATCGGCGGCGGCAGCGGATGCCGTCACCGCATCGCGCCCGACGGTGTTGCTACCATCTGAAAGCACCACGATCATGCCGGGTGCCGGGGTGCTCTCGCCAGTGCCCAGCGGTGCTTGATCAATGGCGCTGATAGCCACATATAACGCTTCTCCGATAGCGGTTCCCTCTCGCAGCTCCATCATGCGTAAGGCTGTAAGGGCTGCGTTACGGTCAGTGGTGGGCGGGCAGAGCAACGACGGCGCTCCAGACAGCTCAACCACCGCGACATTGTATTTCGACGCTAACCGATTGATGAAGTCGGATGCGGCAGTTTTTTCAGCCTCGAAACGATTAGGCGACACGTCCGTTGCTTGCATGGACAGCGAAGCGTCCAACACCACCACAATGGTGGCTCGCTCTCGCGGTTGCCGCTCTATTCCCACTGGTCTAGCCCACGCTCCGCAGATCATCACCAAAGAGCACAGCGTCATGGCTACCGCTAAATGTCGTCGCCACTGGCTCTGTTTAGGTAGCACGGCGTTCAGCACCCCGGTATTGGTGTAACGGATACCGGAGCGCTTCGATAGGTGCAACGCGATGATATACAACGCAATCAGTAACGGTAACGCCAACAGCGCCCAGAGCCGGGCGGCGTTGAAGAACTCGAAAGGGCCTACCGGGGTGGTCATTTACTCACCCCTTGCGGAGGTTGGCTGATATAGCTAGCTGTACGGCGATAGTGCAACACAAATCGAGCAATATCTTGCACCCAATCACGGTCGGTGGAGAGTTGTAAGTGGGCGACCCCGGAACGTTTCATAGCGGCAGCTACCCGGACGCGCTGTTGTCGGCTAGCAGCATCAACTACCTCCCTGGCTTTGGAATCGGAAGTGTTCACATAGCGAGAGAAGTCGGTCTCTGGATCACGTATTAGGATGTCGCCAACGTCTGGGAACGCCAACTCGGCGGCATCGACCACCTCCACACACAGCACTTGGTTACGTACCGCTAGCCGTCGCAGTGCTCGTTCCCAAGCTGGCGGCGTATTCGGGTCAACTTCCGCTTCCCCTGCGGTCAGGAAATCAGACACCACCACTCGTAAACCTCGGCGACGCTGCCTGCGAATCATCTCGTCAACGCCTTGTTCGAGAGTTAACTCGCCGGGGGCGCGATCTGGCACGATTGGCTCTTCTAACATTTTGCCAAGCAACCCATACAATGCGCTTCTACCGGTACGCGCTGGCAACGCTTTTACTCCATCCGGTTTCAGAATCAAACCACCGAACCTATCCCCTACGCGCTGCGCGATGAATCCGATAGTGGCTATCGCCGCAATACCAAGATCGCGTTTAGTAACCCCTGCCGTACCCCAGTTCATCGACGGAGTGACATCAAGTAGTGCCCAAATCTCCAGTTCTCGGTCGGCGACAGTGTCGCGCACATGGGGCACTGTGGTACGAGCGGTGACTGCCCAGTCCATGCGGCGTACATCGTCTTGACCGGGCACATACATTCTGGCATCTCCCGGCTCAGAACCCGGGCCGGGAAGCAATCCCAGATGATCCCCTTGTAAAAACCCCTCCAGACGACGCACAATTGTCAATTCCAAGCGGCGTAACGCCGCCTCTGGAGCGAGTTTATGTAACCGGATCGTCTGGCCTTTAGGGGTTTCTAATAGCGAAGCGACGGCACCAGTAGCTGACCCCACCTGCGGGGGGGCAAACTCCGGCAACGTAGTGAATGTCATAAAAACCTCAGCGAGTTTGGTTCCACACAGGGGTAGGAGCCGGCACCATCGCTAAGATGCGCTCTATCACCTGTGTAGTGGGGATATTGTCAGCAATAGCATCGAAACTCAACACCAATCGGTGCGCCATCACATCTTTCGCTACTGACTGTACGTCAGACGGCAACACATAATCACGACCATGAATTAGCGCCACGGCACGCGCTGCATTCACTAAACCAAGGGTGGCGCGTGATGAGCATCCGATAGAGATCACTTTAGCGAGATCAGCCATACCGAAATCAGCAGGGTTGCGGGTAGCCATCACTAAGCGCACCATGTACTCTGCAACCAAGTTATGCACAAACACGTTGGAAGCCATTTTTTGCAACGTCAAAGTTAACTCTGGGTTCAAAACCTGCTCCGGCACCGGAACTTCAATTGACATTCGTCGCAAAATCTCAAGTTCTTCGCTTCCCTTTGGGTACGGTACGTCTACTTTGAGTAGGAACCGGTCGCGTTGTGCCTCTGGTAGCGGATAAACGCCTTCGGATTCCACTGGATTTTCGGTGGCGATAACAATGAAAGGTGCCGCCACTGGATAGGTGGTGCCGCCGATAGACACTTGTTTCTCAGCCATCAACTCCAGCATCGCCGCCTGTACCTTGGCTGGAGCGCGGTTAATCTCGTCAGCTAACACAAAGTTGACAAACACCGGCCCTAACTCCACATCAAAGGTTTCTTTAGCCGCTGAATAGACTCGCGTGCCGACTATGTCGGACGGCACCAAATCAGGAGTGAACTGCACGCGAGCGAACGACCCACCGACGACGGTAGCGAAAGTGCGCACCGCAAGAGTTTTTGCAGTACCCGGTACACCCTCTAGCAGAATATGTCCACGCCCAAGTAAACCGACCATCAACTGCTCAACCAAGTGTTCTTGCCCAACGATAACCCTTTGCACCTGCGCCAGCGCTTCTCGAAGTTTCGTAGCGGCAGCGTGCGCTGTCATGGGAGCCTGCGACTCGTCGGCATCGGTGGCACCGGGGCCATCTCCGAACATGGTTTCGTCTTGCTGTTCCGTCTGATTTTGTTCGCTCACTGATCTACTCCTACCCATCGCTCCGAACGTCCCCATGTTACCGCTTAGCAGTGGTAGCTGTTGGATTCCATTGAGTGTGCTACGGAAACTCACAGTTAATATTGTTGCCTGCCGCCTACCTTTTCGACCGTCAAATGTGGTGAGATAGATGGGATGTCAGAAGAACTAACCAGCCCAGGTGAGCAAGACCACGGGTATCCCCCGCCGCCGTATGCGGCTGCTTTGCTGCCAGACGATCCGCCCGCTATCGGCCCCTATTGGCTAGATGGTCGACTCATTGCCCATGCTAGCGGTGTCAGCTATCTAGCGCATGATAGCGCCGGGACGTCTGCGATGGTGGTGTTGCTTTCCGCTGGCGCTTCAGATGATGCCGGTGCCCGTGATCGGCTCGCTAGTGAAGTAGCCATGATGCACAGCGACACCGTACTAGCCACTGGTGGCACTGGGCAGGACGGCGGACGCTTCGCTGATCGTTACGTATCCTCCGACGACTATCCGATAACCACCGATGAGACTCCATTGGCACCATGGGTAGCCTTAGCTTGGGATGGCACTCCAGACGCGATTGCCGAAGCTGATCGTGTGTTGCACAGCGTTGATCTTTCAAGTACCCCGATGTTAGGCAACGTGAGCGGCCCCGATTTTGAGTTGCCGTGGACTAAGCGAGCCGCACCAGGCAATTGGCGCTCTTGGCCGCTCAACTGGCCACGGAATCGACAACGGGCGGGAGCGACGAGTCTACTGGCCGCCTGGCTACTGATGTTACTGCTGACGGCGTTGGCGTTGCTGATTGTGGTGTTGATTTTTCAAAACACGCCCCCGGCTTCCCCGATCAACCCGATCGAAACGCCGAGTAGCGGAACAGGTAGCGGTTCCCCCAGCAGCCCTAGTGGTAGCCCATCAGGATCAGGCAGCGAATCCGTCTCGCCTACTTCTGGCACCCCAGACGCTCAACCTTCATGGACTCCTTCGATGTGGAGTTCGGAACCTACCAGCACTTTGAACCCCGGGGGTGGGACACAAAACACTAAGTTGTAACCGTTGTGACTTAAGCCGCGTTCAAATACCAACACGAAAAACCATGCTTATCTTAGGTTTGGGCGCATAAAACTTAAGTTGGGAACACCAAAATGGCTGCTAAGCGCGTCGCATTCCTTTGTTGCGCGCAGCTAACGCCCGTTCTGCTTCGCGGTTTGAATCGCGTTCTAGCAAGCTTTGGCGTTTATCCCATTCGCGCTTTCCGGTACCTACAGCTATCTCAACTTTGGCGTATCCGTCCTTGAAATAGATAGCAAGCGGCACTAGAGTCTTGCCCTTATCAGCCACGACGCGCTGTAACTTAACGATCTCTTTGGCGTGTAGTAGCAGTTTGCGGTTCCTTTTAGCAACATGGTTGTGATAAGTACCCATTGCGTATTCAGGAATGTTGGCTCCGCGCAACCAAACTTCACCATTGTCGATGGTGGCGAAAGCATCCGCCAATGAAGCTCGCCCTAGTCGTAACGTTTTAACTTCGGTGCCGGTAAGCACTAATCCAGCTTCAAAACGTTCACCAATAATGTAGTCGTGGAAAGCCTTTTTATTACGCGCAACCACCTGTTGGCCTTTCTCACGCGGCACTATTCCCACCTCCTACTGATTAAAAGTGTCTGTGACAGTTACGAGCCTAACTAGGCTACAGTTCGTAGCCACTCTTTATAGTGAAGCGTAATCGTTTGGATTACGCAGCCCGCCATTCTCATAAACTTCCCAGTGCAGATGGCATCCGGTGGAATCTCCGGTACTACCCACATAACCGATTACTTGGCCACGATAAACATATTCACCAACACTCACCGCAAAAGCGCTTTGATGAGCATAGAGAGTGGTGTAACCGTTGCCGTTTATCGAACCATGATCAATTACTATATTGTTCCCATATGACCAGTGGTACTGCGCACGTATCACTTTACCGCTCTCGGCAGCTCTGATAGGAGTACCGCAAGAGGCGGCCATATCAACGCCGTCGTGGTGTCTATAGTCTTGGTATATGGGATGCCAACGCCAACCGAAAGGCGATGAGATTGAGTAATATTCCAACGGCACGAAAAAGAATGAATCTGAGCTTGCCGGGCGATCTTCACCGCCATTACTTTGTGCAATCTCAGCTTGTATCTCATTCCAATACTGTTCTGCTGCGTCCGCCTGCTCTTGGGAGATGCGAAGCCAATCGGAGGCCGCTTCTTCTTTGCTTTGTGCCGCGATCACTAACGCCGCAAATAGGTCAGTGGCATCTTGCGCTTTTTGCTGTGCAGTTTGAGTGATCTCGTATGCCGCTGCAGCTTCTTCGCGTTTGGTGCGCACTATCTGTTCTGCAGTGGCGGCGCGTTTCTGGTCAGCCGTTAAGCGAGTCTGGATGCGTTTTAATTCGTCGAACTCTGCTTGAGTGGAAGAAAATATCTCACTAGCCCATTGCAGTTGATTGTTGATGTCAGCGGTGCCTAAATTGGCTAGGAAAATGCCCACTGTGAGTAGTACTGGGTCTTGTTGGGTCATGCTCTGTACCGAGAGCACCATCCGGTCGTGTTGCCTTGCAAGATCACGCTCGCCATTTTCCACCGCTAGTTGAGCGAGAGCTAACTCGTCTTCTGCTATCTGCAACTCGGCGGCTAAACGATTATCCTCACTTTGTGCTATTCGTAGGTTAGCGTTTGCGACATTAAGTTCGGCTTGAGCGATCGATAACTCGTCACGCGCAACAGCAAGTTCATCTTGCGCTGTTGCCAAATCTTGCGTGGCTTTCGCAAGGTCATCTTTTGCAGCAGACCACTGTTTCAGTGCTTCATCGCTACGATCATCCAACTCATCAGCGGAGGCGTTAACTAGCGCAGATAGCCCTAACGAAAACGCCAACAACACTATGGCGGCAACCCGCCCAACCAGCGCCTTGGACTTAGGGGAAGAACCTTGTCCCATGGTGAGACCCTCTCCGGTACCTCACGCCATCACTGATGGGACGTTTAAGTACCTTCTTGTACTCAGGTGGCAGAATCTCTAATGCGATACCAGCCACCGCTATAAATATAATTGCAACTCCCGCAGCATCCCACTCAATCCACGCTAAAGTGTCGATGAAAAGTTTAGCCTTGGCAACGCCGCAGAACTCCACCCACGCCGTAATATCTCCTTTTTCCGCTACCGACAGGTATTTTTCACAGCCGCCACCTATGCAGGACAGATGAACCAACTTGCGATGTTTTAAGAAAAGGACGCTGGGTATTTCCAACCTGCCAAAGAGCCGACTGTGCTGAACTCTTGAAACCAATCAGTATCAGCGCTAATGATATGGCTGGTATTACACTAACGTTCGGTGGTGGTGGTTCGTTTGGTGATCCGAACGGTTCCCAGTAAGCAACCAAACCCTAACAATAAGAACCCTAATCCCAACAAGGCAGTGGATGGGATGGGGTGTATCAGTTTGCCACCAGAAGGAACACTATCTAACGGAACAGCTACCTCTAACGTGAACTCAGAAACAACAGACTGTCCCAACTCATCAAACCAAGTAAGCGCAAACACATACACGCCCGGCAGTAAACCTTTAGAAGTAACCGTCACCAAACCACTAGTAGAAACAGAAACAAACTCATTAAACGCTTCTGGAGTAACCACAACAGAATCAACCGGAGAAACCAAACCCACATCAAACACCACCGTTTCACCAACACCAACCAAACCAACAACCGTACCCGGAACCACCGGAAGAGCCTGCACTATAACCGTGTACGTCACGGTAGTAACCTGGTTAAGGTTATCTTTCCAATCAACCGTAATCACATTACTACCAATGTTAAGACCAGACGCATAAAACGTAACCGTAGCCGGTGTACCACTAAAACCATCAGTAAAAACCACACCACCAACCGACACACCCAACACCACAACGGAACTCTCACCACCACCACCAACCACCGGACCCCCAACCACACCAACCACACCAGACACACCCGACACCAACACACCAGACACCGAACCCGTCAACGTACCAGTACCAGTAGTCGAAGCAGTAAACGTCACAGAACCAACAACCCCAATAGTCGCAAACTCACCACCACCATCACTACTACCAGCATCTGGAACCGCTTGCACAATCACCGTATACGTCACAGTCGTAACCTGCTCCAAGTCATCAGTCCAATCAACCGTAATAGCATTACTACCAACACTCAAACCAGACGCATCAAACGTAACCGTAGCCGGAGAATCCACAGAACCCGGCGTGAAAGTCACATACTTCCCATCAGGCTTAACATCTGAACTCGCATTAACCGAACCCGAAACCGTAACACCAGTAGTCGAAGCAGTAAACTCCTTACTCGTCCCCAAAACCCCAACAGTGTCACCATCATTATCAACCACAACCGGGAACGCTTGAACCACAACCGTATACCTCACAGTCGTAACCTGACCCAGATCATCAGTCCAATCAACCGTAATCTCATTACTACCCTCAGCCAACCCAGCAGCATCAAACGTAACCTTCGCCAGAGTATCCACAGAACCCGCCGTGAAACTCACACCTTCCCCATTCGGCTTAACTTTTGAATCCTCATTAACCGAACCCACGAGCGTAGTACCAGCAGTCGAAGCAGTAAACGTTTTAGAACCATCAGAACGAATCGTCGCACTCGTATCACTAGCAACCGGAGGAGCCTGTAACTGCGCAAACAGTGTCAAACCATCAACAGGAAGCGACACTGTGCCCCCCACCGTATAAGAAACACCATCACCCGTAGAGTTCGTATCCCAACCAACAAACACCCCAGCAACACCATCAGAGGACACCACATCACTAACCGGAGCATCATACAAAGCAGCCAACTCAGCATTATTCGTGGTGGGGATCACATCTCGATCAATAAACCACTGCGCAGCAGGCACCACCACACCCGTACCATTAGCGTCATAACGCAGTTCACGCAACCCATACAACGAATACGATGCTGAACCACTCTTCAAAACAGTCGCCCACTTATCAGCAGTAGTAGAACCCTCATCAGGAGTAACACCACCCCACAACCACCACGCACCAGACGAACCAGTAATATTCGAACCCAACGACACCGAATCAGCACTATCACCCGGCATAACCTTCACCACACCACCCTCAATGATCGACGGAGTGAACTCAACAAAACGCAACGATTTTGCACTAAACGCATTACTACTAAT
>JAIRZI010000043.1 GCA_031267295.1 Propionibacteriaceae bacterium
GGACGATTATAAGGTGCGTTGGAGTGCGGGCGCTGAGGTTCGCCGCGCTATCCTACGTGTACCCGATAATATTGTTTATGCTAGTAAACGGGGCGAAATGTTAGCTAAATGGTTAATGGATCGTGACACGTCTAAAGGGATTGCGATCACGGCAGCGTTATGTCGTACTGCTCAAAATTTGGTAAATGGTTTTGTGTGTGATAATTATTGTTTTGGTGCGTGGTATGCCGTCCATGGTGCTACTTTGTGCGACCAACTCGCACTAGATGAGCGGGTAGTTGGTCGTCCGGCGCTAGATTCTAATGCAGATTTTCGGCGTGTTATCGGTGCGGGTTTACTTCAAGCGCAGCGATGGTCAATCACCGAAATTGCACAAATGCTCGAAGTTAGCCGACAAACCATCCACACATGGATAAGACCAAACATTTAACCTCTTTTTCTTTTCGTTAGTTATTTGTCCATTCGTCCATTCGTTCGTTTGTTCGTTCATTCGTGATGGCTCATGTAAAAATTGGCCTGTTGCGTTTTACCTTTTGCTACTGCTAATATGGGAGTATAAATAAATATTTTCCCCGCGTAAGCGGGGGTGACCTTGCAAATTGGTATGAACGATTAAATTCGTCGTCCCCGCGCAAGCGGGGTTATGACCTTTACAAATTGGTCTAAGTGACAAAAACCTGTTCACTTTTTTCCCCGCGTAAGCGGGGTTACTAGTGTCCCTCTGCGATACCTGAAACATCGAAGGGGGACACTAGTTGTTCATTGGTGCCCTATAAATAACTTTACGTTAAGGTGATTGTTAAGTTTATTTAGTGAATTACACCACAATTTTCTGTTATTGATTCTCTAAAAACAGCATCCGCAAACCAAACAGTTTTGTATCGCCGTACAATTGTGCGCCGCCGAATACATTCACGTTAAACACCTGTGCGTTGCCGTATACTTGTGCGTCGTCAAAAAGACAAGTGTTGCCGCCCACTTGCGCTTTACCAAACACTTGTGCATTGCTGCATATTTGCGCGTCGTCAATCACATGAGCACCACCGGACACTTGTGCGTTACCGGAAACTTGTGCATTATTAGCAATCCAAGCAGTGTTATATACGTGAGCGTCTTCGCACACTATAGCGCTGTCGGACACGCGAGCATCACCGGACACTTGCGCGTTACCGGACACTTGCGCGTCGTCGTAAATCCAGGCGTTACCTAGCTGCGACAAATTATTTTCAGATTCAACTAAACCGCCGACTGTCCCAGCCGAAATATCCGAAAAGTCACACAGTGCGCGAATCCTAAAAAACCCTTTAATCTCGGATGGTAATAATTCGTATTTTTTAGTCATCATTTTTGTCCTTTTGTTCGTTGTTGGCCCATTTTGTCAACATAATTACCCTTGCAAATTGGTCTAAATCACAAAACCCTGTTCACTTTTTACCCGCGCAAGCGGGGGGTAATTAGTGCCCTCTTCAATAAATAACTTTACACTATATTAGTGTAACTGTCAAATTTATTTTTAGGTGGATTACAGGGTCATTTCCCCCCAATTCCACGAGACACTAAAAACGTCTCTAAGACACGCTCAGTTTATTTTACTAATTCTGGTCGGATGACCGAGTCCCGTATCGTGCGTGCCAGTTCCATGGCCGATGCGCGATGCCCAGTTTGCCGTCGCAATTCTTTAACTAGCGTAGCGGTCACCGTCTCGCTTAATAGCACCTCTACTAATTTCTCGGGGGATGTAGCTGCCGCAGCCTTCCACAAATCGACTAGCGTTCCGCGCTGCATCTGCGCCTTATGGATGTGTAATAACTTGTCTGCTTTTTTACCTAGAGCATCTTTACCCAACAAATCGACGGAGAGCACCATGTCTACGCTCACTGGTAAACCTGGAATAATTCGGTATATTTGCCAGACTGCACCGTTTGTCAAAAACAGCCATTCAACACCCTCATTTATGCCATACATTTCAACTTGCCTTAGATGTTTGGCGGCAAGTATTGTCGCGATCCGTTTCACCTCGACCATTGCAACAATTTGCCCTTTGATGCGTAGCGCATAGTCTGCAAATTCGCCGCGCACCATATATTCAGTACTAATCTCTGCATATTTGTCATAGCCGAGGAGTTCGCAAAGCATATCTGTTACAACTAGACGTGTATCTCCCTCGTTTGCGTCACGCGCCTGAAGGTCTTGTAGCGGCTTTATGAACTGTTTCAGTTTGCTGTGCACATTTTCTCGCGCCAACTCTGCCCATTTTTGCTCTGCCACTTTCGCTGTTCCTGACACGCATTAAAGCGTAGCACAGGGAAAAAAACAACTCTCCTAAATTTGACCACTAGGTTTGACTACACAACCCTATGCGGCCAACATATCCGAAATCTGATTAATAGTGTCGCGTTGTCCCCGAGTGTCTAACTGAACATAAATTTGAGTGGTGGCGGGAGAGGAGTGCCCTAACATCGTTTGCACCAACAAAATGTCGTGGGTGAAGCCATATGCTGTGGTACCAAAAAAGTGTCTTAATGAATGGGCACTAAATCTACCAGGGATTGCCTGCGACATAAGTTTTCCTACATATTCGGGAGACAGATGACCGTCGATTTGTCCGGGAAATATAAAACCTTGCGTGTGGCAGAGGAGTAAGGCTGACAAATTATCAGGAACAGCTAATAATCGATCACGGTCTCCTTTTCCGCGCACCCAAAGAGAAAGACCATTACTTGAGTATAAATAGTTGTCCGTATGTACGCGCGATATTTCTTCACGTCGTAACCCCAACATTGCTCCCAGCATGAGCATAGTTAAGACGCGCGTCTCAGCGTTGGCTAACGCTTCATTCAGCGCATCGTGAGAGCAAGGGCGCGGCAAGTGATGAGGGCTTTTAACTCTTGGGACTGCAGATAGTAGTGTGGCTGGTAAGTATTCTCGCTCGACGCACCATCGGATGAAAGATTTGAGTGCGACGCAGTGTGATCTGCGAGTGTTGGGACTCCACTGCTGCAGTGATAGCCAGTCTGCGATTTTTGCGGGAGTGATATGGTCTGTGGTTGGCAAAGCGTGAGTGATTCTACGAAATTGATGTGCGCGAAGCTGCACAGTCTTATCCGCTTGTCCCGAAGCTTTGAGGTAGGTGAGGTATTCTATGGTTAAAGTTTTCGTTAGCATGATCAAGTTTGGCGCTTGATTGATGGTCGTATCAAGCATTTAAGCTACCTGGACGATCTTGCGGGCGATGAAGTCTACTTTTATCATTTCGCCAATTTCTGAATCAACGGGTTCAGGGTTCGAGTCCCTGGTGGTGTACCAGTTCTCACTACGATTTACGCTCAAATAGTACCTAGTCATAGGGGTTCTTATATCCTAAAAAGGAAACAAAGGGACTCCAAAACCCAAGGAAAACCCAGTCGTGGGTTTAGTCATGGGATTAGGAACTGTGGGAGAAACATGACAAATCAGAAAACACCTAGTCATAGTGGTATAGGCATGGTTGCGTCAGTCGTTGCGTAGCAGTCGCCCTAGGCATCTAAGAATGGCACACACACCGAATGCGCCTAACGCCACAACTGCAGCGGTACCGATACGATCCCAGCGAATGCCAGCGTTATCAACCACGAGTGCTTTTACTTTTGACACCTGCGTGTCAACTCCGGTTGCCATCGCAGTGACGACAGTGGCCTTGATAGCATCCGGGTGTACTTCCGATGCCAGACCCTCCACACCGCGCGCTAGTCGCTCGCGGGCGGCAAGAATGTCAGCTTTGATCTGTTCGGGGCTACGCTCGCTCATTGAATCTCCTGTCGGGGTTCGCTTGATTGCATCAGCAATCCTATTACGAAACGGCGTAATCTGGGTTTATGGCACAGTTACAGTCCGGCAGTCCGGCACCTTCTTTTACGCTGTACGACGCTGATAGAAAACCCGTGAGTCTGTCAGATTACGCTACTGGCAAAGTAGTGATCTATTTTTACCCTGCTGCTCTCACTCCGGGATGCACGCTCGAAGCAGTCGATTTTACCGCCCATCTTGATACATTTCGCGTTGCCGGCTACGACATAGTCGGTATTTCGCCTGACACTCCAGAGCAACTTGCTCGCTTCCGTTCTGCTGAAAATCTTGCCGTCACTTTACTTGCCGACCCAGATAAAAAGACGATCACTGCATACGGCGCTTGGGGTGAAAAGATGATATACGGCAAACGGTTGGAAGGTATCATCCGTTCCACATTCTTGGTGAATGTGGATGCCCAGGGCGCAGGTAGCATCGAGAATGCTTGGTATAACATACGAGCCACCGGTCATGTGAAGCGGTTGGCCGCAAAGCTGGGCATCGTGCTCTAAAAATTGCGCTCTAAAGAACTGCGGTGGCGCATTACGCAGTAAGTGTATTGTTACTCGCGTATTAGGTGAGTTGGGTATAAAACCGCACGACAACGGCGCATTACCCAGTAAGCGTACTGCTGTCCGCGTACTATGTGAGTTGGGTAGGCTCACGTACGTAGCGGTTCTTACTTCCAAGCGCTACTCAAATACTGCTGTGGATATGGTGCGTTATCGCGCGTTGCTCCCAGGACGGTCGCTGCGCGCAGCGGCCAATGTGGTTCACGTATTGCTTGTTTGTTGAGTAACACGGCATCAACTGCGCCGCTTTGCAGTGCATGTTCGGCGGTGGCTGGTTCAGTGATACCGTCTTCGGCAACCACTGGCACTGCGGAAAACTGTCGTAGCTGTGCGGCGATCTGTAGTATGTGTCCGGGAGTGTTCGGCATCCCTCCCAAGGTGTTTCCGCCAGCAGTGACACTCACCAAATCGACATCAGTTGTGCGCAACAGCACGGCAAGAGACACCGCGTCGGCTGGTGTCCAACCGCCGATTGCGCAGTCGCTACCGGGGATACGCACCAACAACGGGCCATGCCAACTGATACGCACCGCAGTGATTACTTCAAGTAACAGACGTACCCGGTTGGAGTACACGCCACCGTAGTTGTCAGAACGTTTGTTGCTCAGTGGGGAAAGAAACTGATGTAGTAGATAGCCGTCAGCAGCGTTAATCTCAATACAATCAAACCCGGCGAGCGTTGCGCGGCGGGCGGAAGTGCCAAAGTCAGCAACGATCCGAGCGATACCGTTAGGGGTGAGCGCTTCGGGAGTCGGCATCCCGGGGAAAGCTAGCGCAGTGGGAGCAACCGTAGGCCAGGGCACAGTAACGATGTTATTGTGGGGATTGCTACCCAGCGGTGATGCAGCGGCTCCTTTACGACCGGAGTGGTTGAGCTGTAAACCAATACGTACGGGGGCTGATCTATCATCAAGCGGCAACCGAACGGAGTGGACAAAATCGGTGATGCGTTTCCACGGTGCAACTTGTAACTTAGACCAAAATCCCACGTCCGCCGACGTAACTCTGGCAGTCGGGCTGATGGCGGTGGGTTCGGTGATAATCATGGCAAACCCGCCCTGCGCAAAAGCCCCATAGTGAACGAGATGCCAATCAGTTGGCATTCCGTCACCGTAGCGCGCCGAATACTGCAACATGGGTGCCACCCAAGCGCGGTTCACTAGCTGAACCCCTTTTAAGTTCAGCGGTTGTAGCAGTTTAGACGTGAGATTCATCAGTAGCGAGTTAATCTACGATGCTTGCTGGCGTGTGGACGAGCCGCCTCTTCACCGAGACGAATAATTTTGTTAGCTTCATAGTCGGCGTAATTTCCCTCATACCAGAACCATTGCGGTGTGTTGCCGTCATCACTGTCCCCCTCCCACGCCAGGATGTGAGTAGCCACTCTGTCAAGAAACCAGCGATCATGGCTGATTACAACGGCACAGCCCGGAAACTCCAACAAGGCATCTTCCAATGATTGTAGAGTCTCGACATCCAGATCGTTGGTTGGCTCGTCGAGTAGCAGCAAGTTACCACCCTGTTTAAGGGTGAGAGCAAGGTTCAACCGGTTGCGTTCACCACCGGAGAGCACCCCGGCAAGTTTTTGTTGATCGGGGCCTTTGAACCCAAATGATGCGACATAAGCGCGACTGGGCATCTCAAAATTAGCTACTTTGATGTGCTCAAGACCATCAGAAACCACTTCCCAAACGTTTTTCGTTCCGTCTATTCCGGCTCGTCCCTGATCGACGTATGACAACTTCACTGTTTCGCCAAGTTTGATAGTTCCGCAGTCGGGTAGCTCCTCACCGACGATCATTTTGAACAAGGTGGTTTTACCAACACCATTAGGCCCAATAACACCAACGATACCGGCTTTGGGGAGGTCGAAGCTGAGAGCGTCAAACAAGCAACGTCCCTCAAAACCCTTGACCAGCTTGTCGCCAACCAGCACCATGTTGCCCAGCCGCGGCCCTGGCGGAATGTTGATCTCGGAAATATCGAGCTTCCGCGAACGTTCCGCTTCGGTGGCCAACTCTTCGTAGCGCTGTAGACGAGCCTTATTTTTCGCTTGCCGAGCTTTTGGCGACGAACGTACCCATTCAAGTTCACGTTCTAAAATCTTGGCGCGTTTGGCATCTTTCTGTCCTTCGATCTGCAAGCGTTTTCGTTTGCTATCAAGATACGTGGAGTAGTTGCCTTCGTAACCGATGAGCTGCCCCCGGTCAACCTCACATATCCATCCCACCACGTTGTCAAGGAAGTAGCGATCATGGGTGACTGCAAGCACTGCGCCGGGATAATTTTTAAGATGCCCCTCCAGCCAAGCCACCGACTCCGCATCCAAATGATTGGTCGGTTCATCAAGAAGCAGCAGGTCTGGTTGTTGTAGTAGTAACTTGCAGAGCGCTACCCGGCGTCGCTCACCACCGGAGAGCACACTCACTTCGGTATCGCCTGGCGGACATTGCAGTGCATCCATCGCTTGTTCGAGTTGCGAATCTATGTCCCAAGCGTTACGGGCATCTAGTTCAGTTTGCAGTTCACCCATTTCAGCCAGCAGCGTATCAAAGTCGGCATCTGGAGCGGCCATAGCCTCAGAAACCTCATTGAACCGGCGCAGCATCGTCTTAATGTCCGCCACCGCTTCCGTTACATTCTCTAGTACCGTTTTGCCCTCAGTGAGCGGCGGTTCCTGCTGCAAAATACCAACGGTGACACCTTTGGCTAGCTGCGCTTCGCCGTTATTGATCGGTTCTAAGCCAGCCATCACTTTAAGTAGCGTCGATTTGCCGGCACCGTTCGGACCGACAACACCAATCTTGGCATCCGGGTAGAAAGCCAGCGTGACGTTGTCGAGTATCACTTTCTCACCCGCGCTCTTGCGGACGTTGCGCATAGTGTAGATGAACTCCGCCACGTAAACTCCTCTTTTTTTATAGACGTTATAACCTCATAAAAGTATGCCAGTCAAGCCGGTGTGCAGTGGTATCGGATTTTGAAAAATACTAAACGTTCGCCTGACACACCGCCTCTAAGTGAAAAGCGTTTGAGTTTAGGGTGTGGTTTATAGTGCGCGAGCCAATGCGGCGACGAAGCGAGCGTAGCGCTCCAACTCGGTGTTTACTGGCGTGAGTACCGCTTGGTTCGCTACCTGTCGCACAGCTTGTCGTAGTGTGGTAGCGGCTGCTGTAGTGCGTCGCTCGGCGGAAATCCGTACCCCTAGGCTGGTGAGCAACCCTAACAAGAATCCAGCGACTAACGCTCCGCCGAAAAGCCAAGTTGCTATAGCAACACCGTGCCATTGTGGCAACGGCAGTGGAGCAAGTTTGAAATATTCCAACACTGAGCCAGACCCGAGCCACAGCAACCCAGTGAGCGCGGCGGCAATCAAAAACCACTGCAGCACTCGAACGAAACTCCACCAGCTAGGGGAGTTAGTCGTGCCAAGATCGGCGGTGGCTACAGCGATGTCCAGTTCGTCAATCAAAGTATCTTCATGCGATAAACTGGCTTGTCGAATGGCTTTCGTCCAACCTGAACTAAGGCCGCGTGATACATCATCTGCGGTATCACGCAAAGCGGTGTGTACTTGCGCTCGCGCTACGTCCGATGTTTGTAGCGCAGTGCGTTGCGCCAACTCGGGAGTATCTGAGCGTTCAGCGGGAACTAACGCTTCCAGATGAAGCCGCTTTAGCGGGTCGGGGCGCAGCTTGCCAATCCAGGAAATCAACGGCCAACCGGTTGCCAGGCCACCGCGAATGCGAGTAGCTTGCCCCACCGCGTTAGCCACCTGATCGACACCCGCAGCTACCAGTACTGCGTTCACTAGCCGATTTGCTTGTTCATTGGAAACTTTACGATGACGTTCCCGGTTGAGGTCGCTGGAGAGCGCCAAAGCGCCAGCAGTGACATCATGCAGCAATCGGGCGGCGGCGAGTCGTTTAGATTTTACTAACGTCGCGATCTCGGAACGCAGTTCCGCGATGCCGTCCCCAGTCAACGCCGATGCGTTGAGTACTCGCACTTTCCCCAAACCTTCGGACGCTAGTAGTTTACGCAGATGTTCATGGGCAGCTACAAGATCATCCGGGCTGAGTCGGTCACTCTGGTTCAACACCACTAACATCACGTCGGCATATTCCCGGAAGCGTTCGAGGTAGCCGCTGTGTAGCGCATTGTCGGCATATTTTTGCGGATCAAGCACCCAGATCATCGCGTCAACCAGCCCTATCAAACGGTTCATTTCGTCACGGTGTGACAGTTCCGTGGAGTCATAATCCGGCAGATCAAGTAGTACCAATCCGGCTAGCGCAGCTTCTGATGCCCCAGTGTCAACGGCGGCAAGCCGATGTCGTAGCGGAATATTCATCCAATCAAGCAAGTCATCCGGCGTGTTGTCAGCCCAAACTACGGCCAGTGGGTGCGTCGTGGTGGGACGCTTGACACCAGAAAACGCCAACTGAGTGCCGGAGATGGCGTTTAGCAAGCTAGATTTGCCGGAACCAGTAGCCCCGGCGAGTGCAATCACGGTGTTCTCGCCGGAAAACGCCAATCGCCGGTCTACTTGGCGAGTGGCGCGTAACGCTTGAGCGAGCGCTACTTCTGGGCTACGACCGACGGCGTAACCGGCAGCTTCTCGTAGCGCAGCGGCTCGGGCGGCGAGTGCGGACGTTAATTGTTGGTTCATGCAAGCTCACCATCGCGCAACTGCTGTGACATATTCGGCTGTTTTTGTTGGTCGGCATCATGCAAGTTGGTGTTGTCGTTGACGGTGCAGTCAGCCGCGTTTAAGTTTCCGTTAGTAGAGTCGCTCACATCGGGTTCATCCGTTACCAACTCGGCATCCACAATGTCGGTGTCATCATCTACTGATTCCAATGGTTCCAACCATATGGGAGCCGTTATCGAAAGTAGTTCTTCCGCTTGCGGAAGCTCTGCGACACGGGGTGCCGGGAGAAGTTCTCGGGTTGCGATTTCTTCGCTGAGTTTCTTGATTCTTCGCGGTGCTCTAGTGTCGATCCCCAATCCGTCCAGTGCTCCGGTGAAACGCGCCAATTCGCTGGCGAGTAACCCCTGTACGCGGGCGGCGAGTTCGTCGCGGGCTTGTGCGGCAAGATGTTTTACCGCACTATCGCCAAAAACGGATTCCAATAGCTTCTGGGCGAGCACGGTAGTGCCGCCAGCGACACCAACCTCAGCCCCGGTAAGGCCACCGGTGTTGGCGAATATGAACAGCATCAGTGCCGCGCCGATGCCGTTTACCCCAGCCGCAGCGATGCGGGCGGTTTTACGTTTATCTTTTCCTTGGCTTGACACCATAGCGAGCACGTCAGATTGCCATTCCCGGATAGTGCGCGCGACATCCGTTTTGTATCGGCTGGATGAGCGAGCTAACTCGGTATGAGCGGCTAGCAGTAGGTGTCCGGCTGAGCTGGCATCCCAGATGGCGGCGGCACGCTCGGCAGCCGCATCACCAGCTTCGGTGAGTAGTGCTTCCAATCCAGTACCGGCCGCCAATTGAACTTCGGTACCGGCTGTAGGCTGCGCCTGGAATAAACCAAAAAGTTTCTCTTTCAACCAAGACACTTTCGCATCGATCATTTTAGTGAACTCTGAAGTGCCGACATATTCATACCAGCGAGCCAGCACCTCACCGCGTAGCAGACTGCCGTCCGATAACTGCATCGCCACGGTTCGAGCAGCTTCCTGATAGGTGCTGGTAGCGGTTGCTCCTAGTGCGGTTGCGGTACTCACTTGATCGTTTATCGCTTGAGCCACGTTCTGCGCTTTCAGAAGTGCCTGAGTGATGGTGCCTTCCAAAGTTTGTAACGCCACCTGACGGCGTTCGGTTTCGTCGGCTGCCAGTGCCGCTAGCCAACCGCGCAGATCGGCGATGGAGTCTTCTGGAAGCAACCCGGCGGTATTCAATTCACTTTCGGAGATTACAAACTGGGGAACTGTGCGCAAAGCGCGTTCGTCCATCATACGACGCAGCTCGGCGGGTACTACGTTGAGAGCCTCCGGCGGTACTCGATTCAGCACCACCGCCATAGCTACCGCACGTTGCGCAGCGTCAGTTAGGAACCCCCACGGCACTGCGTCGGAGTAACGAGCTGCCGATGTGACGAATAGCCAGAGATCGGCGGTTTGCAGTAGCGTGGTGGCCAATGTGCGGTTGGCGCTCACCACCGAATCAATGTCTGGGGAATCAAGTAATGCTAACCCTGTCGGCAGGCTAGGTTCCGGAACCATCTGTAATGCGGTAGGAGTGTCGGACGGGGCACGAGTGCGGGTGAGTCCAGCCAACACCCGGGTGTCGTCGAACCAGTGTTCGTCAGCGGGGTTATATACCAGTACCGGTGATTTTGTGGTGGGTCGGAGCACGCTAGAACGCGACACCACTCGGGAGAGTAACGAGTTGACTAACGTGGATTTCCCCGCCCCAGTGGAACCACCGACGACGACCAACAGCGGAGCTTCTAAGTTTGCCAATCTGGGTAATACGTAGTCATGCAGTTGTGCGGCCACTTGGCGCGCCGCAGTGGCTGCCAACTCCGTATCAGGCAACGGGAACGGTAGGTTCACAGAATTGAGTTCGTGAGCGAGTTCACTTAAACGATGTGCTAGCGGTACCACCATCAGTTCCTAACGTCTGGTTGAGGTGTGGTCGCTACCGGTAGCGAACGGATTTTTGCGCCGGATCAGTTGACGTTTTGGGGTGGCTGCTGGGTAAGCGTTGCTAGTTGGTGTCGGGTAGCTGATCGTGTAGGGCGGTGGATAGCTACTAGTTTCCGGTAGCTGACTGGCGCTAACCTGTGCTGGGTAGCGCCCCACCGGGATAGGATAATCGCTGCTGTTAGGCGGCGCGTTGCGGTAGCGTGTCCACGCTAACCTGCTCAGTATTTTGAATTTGATGTTGTTTATCGTCCAGGTTTCTGGTTTTATTTTCAACCCGTTTACTTCCGTGAGAGCTAGTAAACGGTTGGCTTCGATGCTGTTAATCAGTTCGCGTTCCCTGCTGGCATCAGCTACTAATCCTTGAGTGATCGCCGCTCTAAGGTATGCCAACTCGCTTAAGTCGGAGATGAAATGGCTAGTAGCCGACCAGCATCGCCAGCCGCGCAGTGCAGCAGCTAGCAACAGTTTGCAGCGGTTTTTCAGCAAGCAGAACACCAACGGGTCGCGTTCGGTGAGGTACCCAGCGCGCACATAATCGTCCAATCGCCAGGCTAGGCGCAGTCGTTCTTTGGCAAACTGTCGCCAAAGCCAGCTACCGAACGTCAGAATCAGCATCACGCCCAGGAACACCATTGACATAACGTCGCCTACCACAGTGGCGATACCGTTGAACGTCATATGACCGGTGGCGGCAAGGCAGAACCCAGTTAAGGGAACGAGGATACGCGCCAGTTTTGATTGCTGTCGGATGCCGATGATTACTCCGATGGCGACGCACGATGTGAATAGTGGATGCCCCCACGACAGCAGCACACCGCGGGCAAACACGTTACTAGCCAGTGTTTCAACAGGGTTCTGGCCAGTGATTTTACTGCCGTAAATCCAAATACGTGAGTAGTAAAGAATATTTTCGGTGAAAGCGAACCCTACCGCGCTTAGCCCCGCTAACGGGATGGTTTGTAGTGGGGTGACGAGACGGTAGCGCAGCATGATAGCAAGCAGTAAAACGATGGTGCTTTTACTCATCTCTTCCACAAACGGAGCTACGAAGATGGCGCTACGATCACCGGTTCCGGGATCGCCAGCACCTTGTACCCCTACTAGCGTGCCCATCCAAGTGTTCAGTTGCAAACTCACCAGCACCGAAATACCCGCACCCCATGCTAGAGCGACGAGCTTCATGGCAATCGGGGTGGGGCGCAACCGGTCGATCAGAAAAAATATCGCAACGTATACCAACAGCGTTGGTAAGGCGAGCCGCGCTCCCATCCAGAACGCCTCATAGTATTGGTTCTTGGTTAGTTCTTGAGGTTGGCTCAACTCTGCGCTCACGCTAGCCACTTGTTCCATAAGCGCGGTGCGCATTTCGAAGTAAAACAGTGCAAAACAAGCGATGGCTACTAACAATAGCGCGAGTGTCGCCCAAGTGAACGGGTTACGTATGCGGCGTCGCAGCCAACTTTCATTCAAATTAACCGGTTCGGGTAAGCCAGCAACAGTGCGCTGATACTTTGTTATCTGTTCCGAAACCGCCGTCATCGACATGAGCTTAGCCTACCGGTTTGCGGGGCGCTTGGTTGTTTGGTTGCACCCAATTCGCAAAGTATCACAGCGACGCGATAGTTTATGGCTAGTTGAGTTAGCGCAAATTAGCATCAAAGAACTTCCGGTATAGCGTTCACTTGTCATCTGAGCAGCTCCTTATTGATTTACACCAGTCTGAGCTAGCTGGTTAATGGTATGACGACCTTTGGGGTCGGGTATCAATCATCGAAACCGCGAGCGACGAGTGCTTCGCCGATAGCGTCGGCTTCGCGGATGGCGGCGACGATCAGCGGCACGGCAAAGGCTCGTACGTCGAAGATTCCGCAACGCGCTAGTTGAGCTTCGCGCACTTGTCCCGCTATCCCTGACAGCAGTGGCACGCAGCGAATACCGAGCAACAACGTCAACCCAACTCGTTCCGGTTCTACCCCGAAACGTTTTAGCGGTTTAGTGAGACGCACAATCACATCAACCAGGTCGGTAGTGCGAGTGGTGAGAGTGACCAGTGCAGCTAGTAGTACCAGGGTGAGGATGGTAGCAGGCACCACAACGGCGAGACGCCAATTACTGCTCAGTGCATGGAGGACGGCGATAAATGTGCTCATCAGCAACATGGGGCGTAACTGTAACCACAGTGTTTTGGCTCGAATACCTGCCAAGAAATAGGCTAACACCACTACAGCTAACATTGCCAATGCTGTTGGAATCCAGCGTTGTGCGATGATGGCAACGACGGCAAGCACCACCATAGCGCAAAGTTTCCAAGCAGCGGGGGAGCGGTGCAACCAAGAACTGCCCGGTGAGTACATTCCGAGTTCGCTGTTTCTCATAGGGTGCTGTCATTCAAATATGTTTGGTGGCTGGCGGAGCGCAGACGTGGAAAACGTCGATTAGTCCTGCGCGGTTGACAATGCGAAAAGACGTAGTGAAAAGAGTGTTTATCCGAACTTTCCGTTGCTAGCGTATAGGCAATAGGTGATTTCTGCGGTGCGGTGTTTGAGTACACGTTGCTCATTCGCTGGTCGTCTCCATCAGATGCAGGTAGTGGGCTTTTGCTTCGGCTGGGCTACCATCTGCTACCACCTGACCACAGTGAAACACCACCACGCGCTCAAAATCTCGCAGTAGCGCTAGCTGATGAGTGGACATAATGATAGTTTGCGGTAGTTCGCAGATAAGATCCGAGAAC
The DNA here is from genome assembly GCA_031267295.1 of Propionibacteriaceae bacterium. Classification (GTDB taxonomy): domain Bacteria; phylum Actinomycetota; class Actinomycetes; order Propionibacteriales; family Propionibacteriaceae; genus WRGV01. The sequence continues at coordinate 13,795 of JAIRZI010000043.1, forward strand.
ATTTGTGCGTTGCGAATGTCGAGCAGCGTTGTCGGTTCGTCGGCGAGCAGTAGGGTGGGTGCGTTGATGAGCACTGCGGCTAACGCTAAAAGCTGTTTCTGTCCGCCAGAGAGTAGATGTGCAGGTTTTTCTGCAGAATCTGTAAGCCCGAATCTGACAAGCATGGCGTCCACTTTTGTGGCGATGGTTGCCTTGTCTAGCCCGGAACGTCGCAGAGAGAAAGCCACATCTTCTCGCACGGTCGGCATGATTATTTGATGATCGGGTTCAGTGAAGATGAAACCGGTGTGGCGACGCACTATTTTGGCATCCCGCACGGTGTCATGTCCGGCTACGCTGATATGTCCGCTGGTTGGTTGAATTAGACCATCGAGCATTCGGATGAGGGTGGATTTTCCAGAACCGTTGTGGCCGATGATGCCAACTCGACGCTCGTCTAACTTCAAAGTTATGTCGGTGAGTACTTGATGAGCGCGGGGAGTGCCCACGTCAAAAATGTGTCCCACATGGTCGATGATTATTGGTATCGCCGAAGGTTGCGCTGTGGCATCTGGTGTGGTGGTTGGCAGGTGAGTCATTTTGTTGCTGCTGGAGTTAGGAAATGCGGTTTAGTTTACGGGGTACGTTCATTTCAATAAACCAGGATATGCCCGATGGACTCCGTGGGCGATCAACGCGGCGATGACTGCCTTTAGAACGTCGCCAATCAGATACGGTAGCACTCCAGCGATGATTGCTTTACCTAAGGTGAGTTTGGCGATCAGCATCATGCCAGCCACTCCCAAAACGTCGACGAACAGCAAACCGAACACTAAGTGAATGATGACACCTTTCCACCATTGATAGGTGTTGTTGAGGTGGGTAGTGACCCAGCCGATAAGGAGAGCGGATAGCGAAAAAGCGACGAAGAACCCCACAGTAGCGCCGCTGAGCACTGCGAGACCGCCTCTACCGCCTGACAATAGCGGGAGACCGATGATGACGAGCGTTTGGAATAGCAGTTGTGAGACGAACCCCAGTTTTGCACCGAGCACCGCCCCGGCCAGCATCACACCGAGTGTCTGGGCGGTCACCGGCACCGGCGAGAACGGTAGATAGATCGGCGGGATAAATCCGAGCGCAGCAGTGACTCCCGCGAACACTGCTGCGAGCGCTAAATCACGGGCGCTAAGCCGACGGGCGGAGTTGGAAACTGGTGTTACGGTTACAGACATACCCGTTACCTTAACACTGTTCAGGACGTTTGATGAAATTACCTTACCGTGAGAGATTTGGTATTCGGGTGGTATCGCTGCGGGTGACAATCTTAGTTTCCCCGTCGTTGCGGGGAGTGTAGGGCGGCTCGGCGCAGCAATGTATATCACCGCTTTGAATAACTCTGATTTAAGCCCAAGGTTTACACCACCATAACCACTTCCACACTAAAAAGGAAAAACTCGAGTGGAGCGACCCCGGAGAGACTCGAACTCTCGACCGACAGATTAGAAGTCTGCTGCTCTATCCAACTGAGCTACGGGGTCAAAAAGAAGCTTAAGCGTCGCTACTGTTGCGGGTGTCCAGCATCTTATGCTCGCATAGCAGTCTAGCGCGCAACGTGAGACGATTACAGTTGATGGGAATATGGGAGCAGCCGAGTACAGCGCGGTTTTTAACTGCGGCTTACGGCCCTACCCTTTTTGCCTCTTTCGGTTACGGTGCGGCAATCCCCATGATCGCGATTCAGGCTAAAGAGTTGGGAGCGACGCTGGGTATCGCGGCATTTGTGGCCGCTCTCACCGGAGTAGGGCAGTTGGTGGCCGATCTTCCAGCCGGGGTGATCGCTGAGCGTTTCGGGGAACGTCGCCCATTGATGATCGCTTGCCTGCTAGATGCAGTTGTGCTGGCGGCGGCATTTTGGGCGCACAGTTTATGGTTGTTTGCTTGTTTGGTGTTTGTACACGGCTGCTCCGGCGCCGTTTTTGCACTGGCACGGCAAACTTATCTCACCGTCGCAGTGCCACTGAAGTACCGTGCCAGGGCGATGAGTAGTCTCGGCGGAGTATTCCGAGTGGGCAATGTGTTAGGGCCGCTAGCGGGAGCGGCTATCACCGCGACACACACCACTGCGCACGCTTTCCTATTGGCGGCAGTGATGAGTTTGCTAGCGGCGATCATCACCGTATTCATGCCCGATTTGCCAACGAATAACACCGCCGCCCAGGTGGCGCGGGAATCAATATGGACTATCCTCTACCAGCATCGCCGGATGTTTATCTCGTTAGGTATGGCGATGCTTTCCCTTTCATTGATTCGAGCCGCCCGTCAGACTATTCTGCCGCTGTGGTGCGACCAGCACGGGTTGAACATATCCACCACTAATTTGGTCTATGCGGCATCTATGGCTCCAGACGTATTGTTATTCTTTCCCGGCGGGATGATTATGGATAGATTGGGACGTTTCTGGGTGAGCGTGCCCACCATGTTTGCTATGTCACTTGGTTTTGCAGTTCTTCCTTTTGCTACCACGTTGCTGCCAATCATCGCTGTGGCAGTGTGGCTAGGTATCAGTAACGGAGTGTCCGCCGGTATCTTCGCCACCCTCGGTGCCGACTTATCGCCGAGTATCGGACGAGCACAGTTCCTTTCTGGGTGGCGAGTGTTCGGCGACATCGGCACCGCTTTAGGGCCAGGAGTGATTTCATTCGTCACATTGTTTGCGCCGTTATCCGTAGCCGCAGGCGTGTTGGCCGCTATCGGAGTGGCAGGAGGGTTGCGGTTCTGCACTCAATTACCCAGACGGGGAGCGCTGTCACCCTCAGTGCCCGAAGAGTAGCAACTTTTATGTTGCCGCGAACATCGGTTAGCAGATGCGTGTTTTTATTACGGCGTTTGCGCGCTAAGGTGGGAGAATGCTTGATGCCTTAGTGTGGATTGATTGTGAGATGACCGGCTTGGATGTCGAAAACGATGTTCTGGTGGAAGTGGCGGTGCAGGTGACCGATGGCGAGCTAAGACCATTGGGCGCAGGTCTTGATGTGGTGATAGCTGCCGACGAAGCGAAGTTGAGCACCATGAACGATTTCGTGCGCAACATGCACACGGCATCGGGGTTATTAGATGAAATCCGTGCTTCCAAAGTGACGTTGGCGGCTGCTGAGCAGCAGGTTTTGGAGTATGTGCGTCAATATGTTCCTACGGCGGGTAAAGCCCCGATAGCCGGAAACTCTATCGGCACCGACCGCGCTTTTCTCGCGCGATACATGCCGGAGTTGCTGGGTCATTTACACTACCGTTGCGTCGATGTGTCTTCGGTGAAAGAGTTAGTGAAGCGTTGGTACCCCAAAGTGTTTCATGCCGCTCCAGCAAAAGGCGGCAATCATCGCGCACTCGCCGACATCTGGGAATCTATCGCTGAATTAGCTTACTATCGAGCGACGGTATTTGTACCTGCTCCCGGCGCTAAGAACTGATAAGCCCCGCGACCGTAACGCCAGTTGGCGCAGAGTTTATAACTCATAAATGGTGGTAAAAAATCGTGGCTGAGAATACTCATAGGTGTTTTGTGCACTTGTCCTGTGAGCTTTACGTTAGGCTTGCAGATAGGTCGTTTAGGCGATAATCCATCGGTTCCATCTAGTTTGCCTTAGGAGGCAATCCGTGAAGAAGTCCCCACTTGCTGCGGTTGCGTTTGCAGGTACACTCGCAATGTTTATTGCGGGCTGTGCTTCCGATCCAAACACAACTCCATCCACTACTACCACTACAAGCACCCCTCCGACTTTCACTGCGTGCATTGTGTCGGATACGGGTGGGTTTGACGATAAATCGTTCAACCAAACCTCATACGCCGGTTTGCAAGCAGCTGTTGCTGAATTTGGTCTTAAAGAATCCAAAGTGCAGTCAGTTGCCGTGTCCGATTACTCTTCCAACCTACAGACGATGATTGAATCCAAGTGCAATATCATCATCGGTGTCGGTTTTGCGCTTTCTGAAGCAGTTCAGACGGCTGCTGCCGCTAATCCAGACGTTTACTTTGCAGTCGTTGATGACGCTGCCGGAGATGGTGCCCTCGCCAATGTGAAAGGGCTGACGTTCCAAACCGACCAGAACGGCTTCCTTGCTGGTTATTTAGCGGCTGCGGTCTCTAAGACCGGTATCGTCGCCACCTACGGCGGACAGAACTTCCCGTCTGTCACTATCTTCATGGAGGGCTATGTTCTCGGCGTGGAGTACTACAACGCTCAAAAGGGCACAGATGTCAAAGTTATCGGTTGGGATCCGGGTGCCGGTTCCTATGCTGAGGTTGGTTCATTCACCGATGTAAACGCCGGTAAGACGGTTGCGCAGACTCAAGTCGATCAAGGTGCTGACGTGTTGTTCCCGGTTGCTGGTAACGCTGGCACTGGCGCACTGCAGGTCGCTCAGGAATCCGATGGCAAGGTGCTTGCTATCTGGGTTGATACCGATGGCTACATCTCCTCGCCGCAGTACGGCAACGTACTGTTGACTTCCGTAGAAAAGGCTGTTGACAAGGGTGTATACCAGGCTATCAAAGATGCTTATCAGGGAAACTGGAATAACGAGCCTTACGTTGGCACGTTGGCTAACAATGGTGTGCTACTTTCGCCTTACCATGATTTGACATCCAGCATCCCGGTAGAAATTCAGGCTGATATTGCGCTGATCAAGACAGAGATTATGGCGGGTACCATCAAGACGACCCGTGGATAATTGGTAGTCGGATAACTTCTGAAAAGTTATTAGCAAAGAGCGGGAACCTGCCAAGGTTCCCGCTCTTTGCACTCTTTGGGTGTAGTTTTGCGTAGTCGATTTGGGGACTCCTAGCGTACCCGGTAACATAGGCGGGTAGCCTGAAAGGGCTATCGTTGTTGCGCACACGCAACTGTCTTGGGCAGCATAATCGGCTTAAGTAAGGTGGTGTGGTTTTGCAAGACGTAAGTTGTGTCCTTAAACATTGAGGGCGCATCAGGTAGTAACGAAAACGGGAGTTTATGGCAAAGAAAGAGGGCACCCTCGAACTAGAGGGGGTGGTCGTCGAATCTCTACCCAACGCTATGTTCCGGGTCGAGTTGGAGAACGGTCGCCGAGTACTCGCTACGATCAGCGGTAAAATGCGGCAACACTACATACGCATTCTGCCCCAGGATCGAGTGGTGCTGGAACTTTCCCCCTATGATCTCACCCGGGGTCGTATCGTCTACCGACACAAGTAAAAGGAGACACTCGAATGAAAGTTCAACCGAGCGTCAAGAAAATTTGTGATAACTGCAAGGTGATTCGTCGCCGTGGAGTTGTCCGGGTGATCTGTACCAACCCGCGCCATAAGCAGCGCCAAGGTTAGTGCCCTACTCACAACTCTTGACAAATGCATAGCCCTGCGGGTTAACTCCCGCGAGAGACAACTCAGAGCAAGACTCTGATACATATCGTAATAAAAACGTGACGGACAACCGGTTACACCGGCCATCACCTCGGGATCGAAGGCCCGAGCCTGCCTCTTCACAGTAGTTAGAGGGCAAACGGGATGCCGCACGCCGATACCTTCGACATTGAACTGCCGAAAGGGGCCTTTATGGCACGCCTAGAGGGTGTAGATCTACCGCGCGAGAAGCGCCTTGAGGTTGCACTTACCTATGTGTACGGGATCGGAAGAACCCGTGCCAAGAAGATTCTGGAAGCCACTGGTGTAAGTGGCGACATCCGCGTCAAAGACATCACCGAACCCGACCTAGTGAAAGTTCGTGATTTTATTGGTGAAACTTACCGTGCTGGCACACTGCGTGTGGACGGCATGATTGAGCGGGGCTTGGAGGGCGACTTGCGACGTCAAGTGGCCGCCGACATTCGCTCAAAGGTCGAAATCGGTACCTATCAAGGGCGCCGTCACCGCGCCGGGTTGCCGGTTCGTGGCCAGCGTACCCGCACTAATGCTCGTACTCGTAAGGGTAAGAAGCAGACTGTCGCCGGCAAGAAGAAAGCGCGTTAGTTTTCCTTACCGCAACTCTTTATGCTGTAAAACCAAAACTTCCAGGAGAAACAACACATATGCCTACTGCTACTCGGAAAGGTGCCCAGGCCAAAACCAAGGTGCGCCGCAAGGAGAAGAAGAACGTTCTAGCGGGTCAAGCCCACATCAAAAGCACGTTCAACAACACTATTATTACTATCACCGACCCTACGGGTGCGGTGATCTCATGGTCTTCGGCTGGTACAGTCGGATTCAAAGGCTCTCGCAAATCAACCCCGTTTGCCGCCCAGATGGCCGCTGAGGCTGCCGGACGGCGGGCTATGGAACATGGCATGAAACGGGTAGACGTTTTCGTGAAAGGCCCCGGCTCGGGTCGGGAGACGGCTATCCGCTCATTGGGTGCCGTCGGTCTTGAAGTTGGTGCCATCCTTGATGTCACCCCGATGCCGCACAACGGTTGTCGTCCGCCGAAACGGCGTCGCGTCTAACCCACCAACAGAACCTGAAAGGACTGATCGCACATGGCTCGTTATACTGGCCCAATCACTAAAAAGTCCCGCCGGTACGGTACCGACCTGGTGGGCAACGATAAGGCTTATGGCCGCCGTTCTTATCCGCCGGGCGTGCATGGTCGCGGCCGGACGAAAGACTCCGAGTATTCACTACAGATGCGAGAAAAGCAGAAAGCTCGTTTTGCATATGGCGTGTTAGAGAAGCAGTTCCGTAACTACTACGAAGAGGCTTCCAGAATGACCGGTAAAACTGGCGATATGCTGTTGAGACTGCTGGAAACCCGTCTTGACAACGTAGTTTACCGCGCCGGTTTTGCTGCTACACGGCGGCAGGCACGCCAGTTGGTTAATCATGGCCACTTTTTAGTCAACGGTAAAAAGGTGGACATTCCCAGCTATCGCGTAACTCCGCTCGACATTATTGACGTGCGCGAGAAAAGCGTAAATGCCGTACCATTCGTGCTGGCGCGCGAAACCTGGAATGAAGAAACCGTTCCCGGTTGGCTGACATCTCGACCAAACCGGATGCGTATCTTTGTGCATCAACTACCGATCCGGGAACAGATCGTGATTGATGTCAACGAGCAAGCTATTGTCGAACTTTATTCCAAGTAGAAATCAACCCATAATTGAGTTGGAATACCTGGCGCGAGCTTCGTGCTCGTAACCACCCAAGCGCCTTGTCAGATAGTGGGTAAGGCGGAAAGGAAATAAATATGCTGATTGCACAGCGTCCAGACCTGAAAGAAGAGGTCATCAGCCCGCTTCGCTCCAGGTTCATAATCGATCCCCTAGAACCGGGGTTCGGCTACACTCTTGGCAACTCACTGCGTCGCACGTTACTGTCGTCGATTCCGGGTGCTGCGGTTACTGCAGTTCGTATCGGGGGAGTGCAGCACGAGTTCTCCACCATCCCCGGTGTTGTTGAGGATGTCACCGAAATTATCCTTAACATCAAGCAGCTAGTGCTGTCGTCTGAGGCTGACGAACCGGTAGCTATGCACCTGCGTAAGTCGGGGGCGGGTGCGGTTACGGCATCCGATATTCAGGCTCCGTCTGACGTGCAGGTTTTCAATCCAGATTTGCACATAGCTACTCTCACTGAGGGTGCCACATTGGAGATTGAACTGCTAGTAGAACGGGGTCGTGGCTATGTGTCTAGTGTGCAAAACGACGACGCTGACGCAGCTATCGGTTGGATTGCTATCGATTCCATCTACTCGCCAGTGTTGAAGGTGAGTTATGAGGTGAAAGCTACGCGGTTTGAGTCGCGCACCGACTTTGATCGTCTCATCCTTGATGTCGAAACTAAACCGTCCATCACGGCGCGTGATGCAGTGGCTTCCGCTGGTAAGACCCTCACCGAATTGTTCGGTTTGGCTCGAGAGTTGAATCTGGAAGCGGAAGGAGTTGAAATCGGCGCGACGGCGGTGGACAATCAGTTGTCCGCAGATTTGATAGCACCTATCGAACGGTTGAAGCTTTCGGTGCGTTCGTACAACTGTCTGAAACGCGAAGGTGTGCATACCATCGGCGATCTGATTGGTCGTAGCGGACAAGATTTGATGGATATCCGCAACTTTGGTGCTAAGTCAGTTGATGAGGTCAAGCAGAAGCTTTCCGAAATCGGCTACACCTTGAAAGACGGTGCTCCAGGCTTTGACCCATTGGGTCTCGTCGGCTACGGTGACGACCTCGACTGACATTCGACATACAAAATCACGGAGAAAGAAATGCCCAAGCCAACCAAGGGACCTCGTATCGGCGGTAGCCCGTCGCACGAGCGGATCATCATGGCTAACCTTGCCAGTCAGCTTTTCGAGCATGGCAAGATCGCCACGACAGAAACTCGTGCCAAGCGGATGCAACCGCTAGCGGAACATCTCATCACCAAAGCGAAACGCGGTGATTTAGCTGCGCGTCGTTTAGTCGCAAAAACCATCACTAACAAAGGTGTGTTGCATGTGCTGTTCACTGAAATCGCTCCGGCAATGGCCGAACGCAGTGGTGGTTACACGCGGGTGACCAAGACAGGTCAACGCAAAGGTGATGCCGCTGCAATGGCGATCATTGAGATCATCACAGATACGGTTACACCAAAGCAATCGAAAACCAAACCTGCTGCTGAAAAATCAGTTAAGCAGGTAGCCGGGTCAGTGCCAACTGAAACCGCTGAGGCGGAGGTTATCGAAACAGAATCCGCCGCTGAGGTCGCGGAGATAGCCGACACTGCGACAGTAACGGCCGAAGCTGAAGCAGTTGCTGTGGTGGCGGACGCGGTAGCTGCCGCCGACGGTGAAACTTCGTAAAAGCGCTGCCGCCGAATAGTGAGCAAGTTGCTAAGAGATTAAAAAACGCAAAGCCGCCCGATTGTAATCGGGCGGCTTTGCGCTATAAAAGTATCTTGTGGGTATGAGTCAAAACTGAAAACCGTTGGTTTAGTTGGAGATGTCGCTTAGCCGATCAGTACCAACTGTTGTTCTGGAAAAACTCCCACGCTCCGCACGGAGTGCTATAGCGCCTTGCAATATAGTTAAGCCCCCACTTTATTTGGGTTTCCGGATTGGTGCGCCAATCATCACCGAACTGTGCCATCTTGTCACCGGGTAAAGCTTGCGGTATACCGTACGCTCCCGACCACTGATTTTCGGCGTTTACGCGCCAGTTCGATTCGCGTTGCCACAGCAGCACTAAGCATTGAAACTCGGTGTTATCCCAGCCTTGTTGTGCAACTAGCGTGTTGGCGATGTCTTGGGCGCTATTGGGCGTTATGTTACCGACGCTACCAACGCCAACTTCTAGCTGTTCCAATATCGGCTCTTGGCTCATCACTTCGGAGAGCAGTTCGCGCGATGTCTCCACGTCATCCACATACGTCACCTGCCAGGTGGATGTGTTGACCCCGGGTGTTCCGGCGGTCAGTATCCGAGTTTCTCCAGGGGCAAGTGCCGAGGTGTAGCGGCGGTTGATTCCAAAGGCGATCGCGTCAGTTTTAGTTTCCGTTCGCAGTTCAACACGCTGCACCACGATACGAATACCGTCAACTATCGCAGTGTTAGGAGTCATATTGAGTAAGTCAGTTTCCCGCAGTGTTATGCCACGTTCTGCCAACACCTCGGCCACATCGGTAGCAAGAGTGCTGAAATGATGCGTCGCGCCATCCACTTTAAGTTCGACATATTTTGCCGGGTGAGACGCTCGGGAGTAACTCACTGTGACGCGCAAACCATCTGATAACGGGGTCGCTGGGCTAGGTTCCACAGTGGTAGCGGCATCGGTAAAAACGCCTTCCGAAACCAGGAACTCGGCCACAGTACCTGTGCCGGTGCGCATGATCGCATTCGTACCATCAACGCTGAGTGTCACGTCAAAAGTGGCGCTAGAAATCGCACCGAAACCAGCAAGCGTGGCAACGGTAGTTAATGCAACAACACCAAGTGCGTTCCGTAACTGCAACAGCTTCCCCTCCGTAAGCAGCTATGTCGCTGACGCGAACAATGAACAACCGAAGTGACAGTTTACCTGACATTTAAGAATCCTTCACAATCACAACCTAGGAACAAAGTAAAGCAGTGCATAAACTCCAGGTAGTTTTCGTGACGTTCCCCACAACGTATCGACGGTTCATTATGTGCGTTTGATTAGGCTAATCACAGTTCAATTACTCCAAGCTAAACGAGTTATGTTTCTTAGGTTAATATGCCGGCCGCTTTGGCATTCGCCAAACGAGCAGCCACATCATCCCAGTTGACTACGTTCCACCAGGCGGTGACGTAATCTGCCTTGACATTGCGGTACTGCAAGTAGAAAGCGTGTTCCCACATGTCCAGTTGCAGTACCGGAAGTTGGCCGAGCGGCACATTGTCTTGTTGGTCAAACAACTGCAGTATGTTTAGGCGTTGTCCGAGAGTATCCCAAGCCAGTACAGACCAGCCGGAACCTTGAATGCCGAGTGCGTTTGCGACAAATTGGGCTTGGAAAGGAGCAAATCCGCCAAAGTCAATCCCGATCTGTTCCGCTGTGTCGCCGTACGGCTCCCCGCCTCCTGCGGGGCAGAGATTCTTCCAGAATACGCAGTGATTCAGATGCCCTCCGAGATTGAAAGCGAGGTCTTTCTCCAGTTTGTTGATAGCGGCAAAATCTTTCTTTTCACGAGCTTCGGCCAGCTTCTCCAGCGCGGTGTTTGCACCTGCGACGTAAGCGCTATGGTGTTTATCGTGGTGTAGTTCCATGATCTGAGCGCTGATATGTGGTTCCAACGCAGCGTAGTCATACGTTAAATCAGGAAGAGTATAGGTAGCCATTTTCGTCTCCTTGTCATGTCGCTCGGGGGTCGAACAATCTATTTGAAAGTTTATGCCCATTACATAAGAAACGTTGTCAGATGGCAGAATTGAGCCATGACCGAACCTTATGCTACGGTGCCACTTCGTCCGGCATATGATTTAGCGCACCCAGCAGTCGAGATCACCGGATTGCATAAAAACTTTGGGTCAAAGCGGGCGGTTGATAACCTCATTATGACGGTACCGGCGGGCTGTATGTTCGGGTTTGTCGGCCCAAATGGTGCTGGCAAAACCACCACGCTGTCTATGATCACTGGGTTGCTTCGTCCCGATTACGGCACAGTGCGGGTGCTGGGGCATGATGTGTGGCAAAACCCGGCAGCCGCCAAAGCGCTTATGGGTGTTTTGCCGGACGGATTGCGCCTTTTCGATAGGCTCTCCGGTTTGGAGATGCTACAGCTATCTGGGGAGTTACACGGGTTGTCTTCCGATTTGGCTAGCCAGCGCGGTACAGAGTTACTGGGCGCATTAGGGTTGCTAGCTGATGCCAATACCATAGTGGCCGACTACTCGGCGGGTATGACTAAAAAGATCGGATTAGCCTGCGCCTTGGTGCACAACCCGAAACTATTGATCCTGGATGAGCCGTTTGAGGCTGTCGATCCTGTTTCTGGGCAGGTGATTCGCGAGATTCTCAAACAATTTGTTGCTGCCAACGGCACAGTAATCATGTCTAGCCATGTGATGGAGTTGGTGGAAACGCTGTGCGATGTGGTCGGAGTAATCTCCGAAGGGCACCTGTTGGCGGCAGGCCCGCTGGAGTTGGTACGCGCTGGCAAGAGTTTGCAGGATCGTTTCGTCGAGCTAGTTGGTGGACGGGAATTGAACGGTGAGGGGTTGTCATGGTTAGGAAACTCGTAAAACTACAACTCATGTTGCAGTGGCGCGCCCTGCGTTCGTCAACTGCAGTTCTGGTGATTTCAATAATTTTTTCGCTTGGAGTGATCGGTGGTGTAGTCAGAGCGGCGTTCTGGGTTGCGGGCTTGGCAATGGTTACCCCAGATGTCCGTTCTGTTATCACCGTTGCGGTGTTTGGAGCGCTCACTTTTTGTTGGCCAGTTTCGGTAATTTTTTTAACGGGCAGTAATGAGATTCTCGACCCGGGTAGATTCGCACTTTATCCAGTGAATGCTCACAAACTATTGCCGGGGCTGTTAGCCGCCGGTTTTTTCGGCCTGGGCGGCCTTGCCATGACTATCGGTTGGGTCGGTTACGCGGCGGCTTGGTTTAGCAGTGGCGCGCTAGTGTTTAGTGCAGCTATGGTGGGATACGCTCTAGGGTTTGTGTGCTGTGTGCTGTCGGGGCGCGCTATCTCTGCACTGCTCGTGCGACTGTTAGCCAAGCGTAAGGCACGCGATATGGCAATGTTAGGGTTGATGCTGTTCGTCATCGTAGCGTCACTGGTGTTTCAGCTACTGTTCACCCCGGATAGCGCCGATGAGTTGGGTATCGGTCTAGATATTGGCGCTATTGTGAATTGGGTGTCAGGCATAGCGGGCATAGTGCGCTGGACTCCGTTCGGTTGGCCGTGGGCTATACCTGGGGAGCTAGCACAGGGACATTGGGCAGTAGCGACAGCGCTCTTCGTAGCCACGGTGATACTGCTGACATGTTGGGCACTGCTTTGGCAGCGTGAGATCGTCCGAGGTTTAGTTTCTCCGTTGGAATCTGGTGGTTCTGGGGAGAGGGTTAAATCTAGCGGGCTGTTTGACCGCTTCTTTCCAGCCGGGGTTGCTGGTGCGGTAGCTAAGCGATCTATTCGCTATTGGCGACGTGACCCTAGGCGGCTCATGGGTTTGCTATCGGGGTTGCTGGTGCCGGTGATCACTTCGGTAACGGTGCTAGTAGCCAATAGTAGTGCAGAGTTAACGGCGGACGATCTGGTGTTGAACGTCATATCGAGTTATCTACCGATAATGCTCGCTTTAATGGCGGCCACCATCACTATGTGGGACATCTCCTATGACGGCTCCGCCCTGGGAACTCAGATTATCGCTGGAGTGAGTGGGTTGCAGGATCGTCAAGGACGCGCTTGGGCAGCGTTAATGATTTTGGCACCGATACAGGTGTTGTATCTGTTGGGGATGTTCATATATTCCGGTGCCTGGGAGCAGCTACCCAATGTGCTAGGACTTGTCGCAGCTGTCTTACTCGGCGGAGTGGGTATCGGTTCGTGGGCGGGCAGTTACTGGCAGACGGGGCAGCGCCCCGTTGGGCAACTGACGCTTGGCAAAAGTAGCAACGCTTCGGTGATGGCTTTCCTGGGTGCGTTCGTCGGATTACTTGCACCGCTGCTAATCGTCATCCCTACGGTGGTTTTCGTGGTGTTGAGTTTTAATAACCCATGGGCATCTTGGGTGGCGCTCGTCGTCGGTGCTGCTACTGGTGCGTTGTTGCTGTATTTCGGTATCGTCTTTGGGGGACGGCACTTAGATGCCACCTGGCCCGAAGTGCTGGAGCGCGTCACCTGGAAAGGGTAGCCAAGTTTTTGAAGCGCTTTTGGTGTTTGATAAGAACATCCGCTACGATCAATGAGCCGAAGACCGCCGGTAGTCGTGGACTTAAGAGTCTGGCTCCAAAACCCAATTGGGTGCCTGCGCAGGTGAACGTGGTAGCCACTGTATTGTGGTCAAAAGCCCCGTGCGCTTGCGTCGGGGCTTTCCTTTTTGCTGATTGAAGAGCTTGGGTTGGCAAGCCATGTCCATCGGTTGCTTTCGACGTTAGAAAGAAGTTAGGAGACCAAATGGCGAGACCTGACAAGGTCGCAGAGGTCGAATCGCTGGCGGGCGAGTTCACGTCAAGCGTTGCGGCTGTGCTGACCGAGTATCGCGGCCTGAGTGTGAAGAACCTAAAGGAACTTCGTAGGTCACTCGACCCAGACGCCAGCTACGCCGTTGCGAAAAACACCCTGACTAGGATCGCCGCCCAGAGCGTCGGTATCGAAGGGCTGGACGATGTGCTCGTCGGCCCCACCGCTATCGCGTTCATCAAAGGCGACGTTGCCACGGTTGCTAAGGGTTTGCGTGATTTCGCAAAGGCCAATCCGCTTCTGGTCATCAAGGGCGGCATTATGGACGGTAAAGTCCTGGATGCCGATACGGTAAAGAAACTCGCCGATTTGGAATCGCGCGAAGTACTGCTTGCCAAGCTGGCAGGTGCAGTGAAAGGCAGCGCCCAAAAGGCAGTTTCACTATTCGCTGCTCCGCTTACCCAAGCCGCGCAGTTGTTCGGTGCATACCAGGACAAACTGTCGGCGGATCAGAAGCTTGAAGAGGCGACTCCGGTCGCTTCCCCGGTTGTTGACGCAGCCAATGCCGGTTCCCCGGCACCCGAGACATCCGATATAGTCTCGGCTCCAGCAGACGCAGGCATTGCTGCATCGAACGAATAAGTAAGGAAATACCATAATGGCTAAGAAGCTCACCACTGAAGAGCTGCTTGATGCTTTCAAAGGGATGACGTTGATTGAGTTGTCCGATTTTGTGAAGCTATTCGAGGAGACTTTCGATGTAAAGGCTGCCGCACCAGTAGCTGCCGTTGCAGTTGCTGGTCTAGCGCAGGCTGCTGGCGACGATAGCGCCGCTGAAGAGTCCTCTAACGAGGTAGATGTTGTTTTGGAAGACGGCGGTGACAAGAAGATACAGGTTATCAAAGTCGTGCGCGAACTGGTGCCCGGTCTGGGGTTGAAAGAAGCCAAAGACCTTGTCGAAGCCGCTCCGAAGATCGTCATTGAACGCGCCACCAAGGAAGCTGCTGGCAAGGCCAAAGAGGCTTTGGAAGCTGCTGGTGCCAAGGTGTCATTGAAGTGATGCGTCACATACCGCTGGGCAGTTCACGTTAGGGTCTGCTCAGTGCTTCCTTAAGAAAAGCTCCGTTGCGACGGGGCTTTTCTTATTTTGTTTTGCCGCCATGCGCCGACGGCGGAGTGTGGCGGGTGAAGACTTGCGCTTATTATGTTTCGCTCTTGACCTTAGACAAAGGCGCGGTATCATTCTTATTGACGGTTCTTATCTCAAGGTAGAGAACCGAGATGTCGGCAACGGTGCCGAAGCTCTTCCCATCCCGGGTTGTGTTTGCTACCTGTTTGGGCTACGATAGACGGTTGTACGTCTTTACCTTTGTTATGCCGTTTTGGTGTGATGGTTGGAAGTACACCCTTAGCCGTAAAGGCACTTGGAAGGATCTATCTTGGCAGCCTCGCGCAACGCTCACAAGAACAGTAAAGCTCTTACCGCTAGTGGCCGTATTTCGTTCGCAAAGATCGCTGAACCGATCTCCGTTCCGAATCTGCTTGATTTGCAGACCGAATCTTATGATTGGCTGATCGGTAACGAACGTTGGCAAGCCCGTAGAGCCGAGGCGGAAGCCGTCGGTCGTACGGACATCAACCAGAAATCCGGTCTGGAGGAAGTCTTTGAAGAGATTTCCCCCATCGAAGATTTCAACGCTTCGATGGCGGTCAGTTTTCACGAGCCGATGTTCATGGAACCGAAACACACTATCGCGGAGTGCAAAGATCGCGGTGAAACCTACGCTGCATCGCTCTATGTGAAAGCGGATTTTGAAAACCGTGAAACGGGTGAAATCAAAAGTCAAACGGTGTTCATCTCCGATTTTCCATTGATGACACCGAAAGGCACGTTTGTGGTGACCGGCACGGAGCGCGTGGTGGTGTCGCAGTTGGTGCGTAGCCCTGGCGTGTACTTCGAGCGCACTTCGGATAAAACCTCTGATAGAGACATCTTCACCTGCAAGGTAATTCCGGGGCGGGGCGCTTGGCTGGAGTTTGAAATCGACAAAAAAGACATTGTCGGAGTACGGCTTGACCGCAAACGTAAGCAGAACGTCACCGTGTTGTTAAAGGCACTGGGCTGGAATGCGGATCGCATTCTGGAAGTGTTCGGCGAGTATGAAACGATGCGCGCCACGCTGGAAAAAGATCATATCGCCACTCGTGATGAAGCGCTGATCGACATCTACAAGAAGCTGCGCCCCGGTGAACCACCGGCGCGGGATGCCGCAGAGAACTTACTGAACGGCTACTACTTTCAACCGAAGCGCTACGATCTCGCCAAAGTGGGACGTTACAAGGTAAACAAGAAACTCGGCCTAGACGTGCCGCAGGATATGCATGTGCTCACCGAAGAAGACATCGTCGCCGCCATCAAATATCTGTGTGCCATGCACTTAGGTGAGGAAAAAGTAGGCAACCTGTTAGTTGAGCCAGACGACATTGACCACTTTGGCAACCGTCGGCTGCGCACCGTAGGCGAGCTTGTGCAAAACCAGCTACGGGTGGGGTTGTCCCGCATGGAACGTGTAGTGCGCGACCGGATGACCACGCAGGACATCGAAGCTATCACCCCAATGACGTTGATCAACATTCGCCCGGTACAGGCGGCGTTGAAAGAGTTCTTTGGCACCAGCCAACTTTCGCAGTTCATGGATCAAAACAATCCGCTCGCCGAGTTGACTCACAAACGTCGTTTGTCGGCGCTTGGCCCGGGCGGCCTGTCACGAGATCGTGCCGGCATGGAGGTGCGTGACGTTCACCCATCGCACTACGGCCGGATGTGCCCTATCGAAACTCCAGAAGGCCCGAACATTGGTCTTATCGGTTGCTTGGCATCATTTGCGCGAGTTAACCCGTATGGGTTCATCGAAACCCCTTATCGTAAGGTGGTAAAGGGTCGCGTCACCGATCAGATCGACTACTTGACCGCCGATGAGGAAGACCGTCACGTCATCGCGCAGGCGAATGCTCCAATTGATGAGAAAGGCAACTACATCGAAGAAACGGTGTTGGTGCGCATCAAGCATGGCGACGTGGACACCGTGCCACCCGCCGAAGTGGATTACATGGATGTCTCGCCGCGTCAGATGGTGTCGGTGGCCACCGCGCTGATCCCGTTCTTGGAACACGACGATGCGTCGCGCGCCTTGATGGGAGCCAATATGCAGCGGCAGGCAGTGCCGTTGCTCACCAACGAATCACCGTATGTCGGTACCGGAATGGAGTACCGAGCTGCTGTTGATGTTGGGGATGTCACGTTGGCGCTAAAAGCTGGCACCGTGGTGGAGGTCACCGCAGACTATGTGCAGATGGCTTATGACGACGGTAGCTATCAGACGTTCAAGCTTGATAAGTTCTATCGTTCCAACGCTGGCACCTGTATCAATCAGCATCCGGTTGTGATACCGGGACAGCACGTTGCGGCGGGCGAACCGTTAGCTGACGGCCCTTGTACTGACAACGGCGAGTTGGCTTTGGGTAAGAATCTGCTGGTGGCGTTTATGCCTTGGGAAGGGCTGAACTACGAAGATGCCATCGTGTTGAGTCAGCGTATCGTGCAAGACGATACCCTCACTTCGATTCATATTGAAGAACATGAG
>JAIRZI010000067.1 GCA_031267295.1 Propionibacteriaceae bacterium
CGTTGCAGATGCAGTCGTACGCATATGCCAGCGCAGAAGACGGATCGGTGTCAAAGGTGTCTAGATGTTCTGGCTTCGGTGAGGTGAAAGCATGGTGAACAGCCGTCCAAGCCCCGTCACCGACAGCGACATCTCCTTCAGCTAACGCTTCTGTCACCGGTTTGAACAACGGCGCGTCCACCACCCAAAGGAAGCTCCATTGTTCGTGATCTATAAGGGCGCAGCGTTGGCCAATCTCCAACCGGGCGGCTCCTAATAGCTGTTGCGCCGCTGTTCGCGCACCGGCGGCAAAGAAGATCGCATCTCCCAACTGTGCCCCCACAGCCGCCGCCAAACCAGCGCGTTCCGCATCGGAGATATTTTTAGCAACCGGCCCGCCAAGTTCACCAGTTTCGTCATAGGTGACGTACGCCAATCCCTTTGCGCCGCGCTGCTTCGCCCACTCCTGCCAAGCATCAAATTGACGTCTGGGCAAGCTGGCACCCCCCGGCATCACAACTGCGCCTACATACGGTGCCTGAAATACTCGGAACGGCGTATCTCGGAAGAACTCTGTCAGTTCGCTAAGCTGCAATCCGAATCTGAGGTCGGGCTTGTCAGAACCGTATTTATTCATGGCATCTTGGAAGCTCATCCGCAGGAACGGCGTTGACAAGTCATAACCGATCAACGCCCAAAGCGCTTTGACGATCTCTTCAGCAAGCTTTATCACATCGTCTTGGTCTACGAAACTTGCCTCAATGTCTAGCTGGGTGAACTCCGGTTGTCTATCAGCGCGGAAGTCTTCGTCGCGGTAACAGCGCGCGATCTGGTAGTACCGCTCCATCCCGGCCACCATCAGCAACTGTTTGAACAACTGCGGGCTTTGGGGTAGCGCATACCAGTTGCCGGGCGAGAGCCGAGCAGGGACGACGAAATCGCGTGCGCCCTCCGGGGTGGAGCGGGTGAGCGTCGGAGTCTCTATCTCCACAAAATCATGCTTCTCCAGCACCTTACGTGCGGCGGCATTTACCTGAGAACGCAACCGCAGATTGTTCCCTTGCGATTCGCGGCGCAGATCAAGGTAACGATAACGGAACCGCACCTCTTCCCCGATGTTGGAACGGTCGTCTATCGGAAATGGCAACGGAGCGCAAGTGTTTAGCACCTGTAGCGAGCTAGCCGCCACCTCCACCTCACCGGTTGCCATGTTGGGGTTTACCGTGTCGGCGGAGCGAGCTTCAACGATGCCAGTGAGCGCGACGCAGTATTCATTACGGAGCCGGTGGGCACCCAGGGCGGACACCAAGCTCTCCCGGAACACCACTTGCACTATGCCGGTAGCGTCACGCAGATCAATAAAAACGACACCGCCATGATCTCGACGAGAGGCGACCCAGCCGGTAAGTGTCACTACTGCGGTGACATCGGTTTTTGTGAGAGTTCCTGCGGCATGGGTACGGATCATGCTTTTCCCTTCTGGTCACCCCGCATAGACGATACGGCGCAATCAACAATGGTACCATCGCAGTCGCCACGGTTAAACGCAGTAAACCACATGCACCGAAAGTACGCCGCTTGGCTAGCATCACCTGCAAAAAAATCAGTGCGACGCGAGCGCCAAATTACCAGATTTTACGCCACCCACAATGATGCACTGCTCGTAAACCGCCGCGACGGAAATCAGCAGCTACCCTAGTGGGCAACATCTCAACTTTGCTTTTGGATACATACGTTTAGCGGATGGCATCATAGACAATAGCGGGTTTGAGATCGGCGGTGGGTGGCATCCAGCAGTTGGCATCAGCATCCATCTGCTCACCGGTGCGGATGTCTTTCACGCTGCCGAGTAACCCGCCAAACCAGACATATGGGATACCACGTCGATCCGCTGTCATGATCTGCTTGCCATAAGCGAGCGCAGTGGGTGACACCTCACACGCGACACCATGCGCACGTAACGCTGTCGCCACTGTAGCCGCGACATTCCGAGTTTCCTCCGCATCCACTGCTACTAGTACCGCCGATGGCACTGGGCGGTTGGCCGTCACCGCTCCGCGCGTTAGCAAGGGAGCCAGTACTCGGGTGATTCCGAAGCTGATTCCAACACCGGGGTAGCTGTTTTTGCCATCGGTAGCTAACGCATCGTAACGCCCGCCAGCGCAAACGGTTCCGAGTGTCGGCAACGCTGGTATATCGATCTCGAATACGCTACCAGTGTAATAATCTAGACCTCGGGCTATCTTCAAATCGGCCATCACCTGGTTTGGGAAACGAGCGCTTAAATCTTTTATAAAAGCCGCCAGTTCTGCAACCCCAGTTTCAACCAAAGTGTTGCTAACTCCCAGCGCATACACCTGCTCAATAAACGCATCGTTTGACGTGCGAATACTCGCCAACTTCAAGATACGCTCTATCGCGTCCGGCATGACGGCTTGTGCTGCGAGCAGTTCGCGCACCGTTTGTGAACCTACCTTATTGAGCTTGTCAACGATTTGGATGGCTGCCAATGGATCGGTGACCCCAAGACCCTCATAAAAACCCTGCACCAATTTGCGGTTGTTAGCATGCAGCAACACTTCGGGAATACCTAGTTCGTTGTGTAGCCGCTGCAACGCTTCCAGCATCACCAACACCACTTCTGCGTCGTGATGAAAAGCCAGCGTCCCTTGCCCTACGATATCGATGTCCGCCTGCCAGAACTCCCGATAACGCCCCTCTTGAGGTCGCTCGCCCCGCCAAGCCGGTTGAATCTGGTAACGCCGAAATGGGAACTGTAGTCGTCCGGCGTTCTCCAGCACATAACGCGCAAACGGTACCGTCAAATCGAAGTGCAACCCTAAAGTGTCGGTGTCATTTTCTTTTGCATGAATCCGACGAACCGTGTACACCTCTTTGGTGATCTCACCTTTACGGTTGAGCATCTGCAACGTCTCAACGGCACGGGTTTGTACCGAAGCGAAACCGTGTAGTTCAAAAACTTCTCGCAAAGTATCAACGACACGCTGTTCGACCATCCGGCCAGCGGGTAAATATTCGGGAAACCCCGACATGGGTGTTATCCGAGCCATGAACTCTCCAGAAACTGAACTTGTAGGTAAGGGTTGACGACCCGTTGCCGAGCCAGCACGGTTGTTTCTCCGTGACCCGGCAAGAGCTTAGTCGCGTCATCCCAGCCCAGCACAACTCGGCGCAAACTCGCAACCATTTGTTGCGGGTCGCCACCTGGCAAGTCGGTACGACCTATCGACCCAGCAAACACCAGATCGCCGACAAAAGCCAAGTCGCCATCGTCTTGTGGCACGGTGAACACCACGCTCCCCGGGGTATGTCCGGGGGTGTGGGTGACCTGAAACGTGATACCAGCCACCGTTATAGCGGATACTCCGGCAAGGTCTTCTCGCAACACTGGAGCCTCCAACTCATCTGCGCCGAATAGCTGTTTCATAAGCGGAATTGAATCCGCCCCTAAACCAGCAGACGGCTGCGTCAACATGTAGTCGTCAGCGGAGTGTAACCAGAGCGGTACGTGGGTGACGTTCGCCAACCGAGCAGCATCCGCGATGTGATCAACATGGGCGTGTGTACAGAGCACGCCGGCGAGTGTCCAATCGTGCTCTTGCAGTAGCTGTGTTAACATAGCTGCGGCATCCACACCAGGGTCAACCGCCACAGTTTCACTCGCGTGGTCGCGCCGGATAAGATAGCAGTTGGCCTGCCAGGGGCCAGTCGCAAACGAAGCGATAAACATGAACACAACCCTATCGGGCAAGATGGAGTTATGAGCGAATCAACAGATCAAGCCACTTTTGGTCGTGTCGCGGCAGACGGCAGCGTATATGTCACTGTTGCGACTGGCGAACGTAAAGTTGGTCAAGTTCCAGATGTAAGCGAAACCGAAGCGCTATCTTTCTACATACGACGTTTTGAAGCTTTAGCAGCTCAAGTAGAACTGCTCAGCCAGCGCGTACGCTCTGGCGCAGTTTCTCCTGCGGAAGCCAACAAGTCAGTATCTGCGCTTAAAAGTGAAGTGATTGTCGCCAACGCTGTTGGTGATCTTGATTCACTCACCGCGAAGCTAGAAGAACTTTTCTCCGTCATCACAGAGCAGTCAGCAGCTCGCAAGGCGGAACGTGCTGAGAAGCAAGCGGAGACTAAGGCTGCTAAGGAAGAGATGGTCGTCGAAGCTGAAAAGCTGGCCGTTGGTAACGACTGGAAAGGTGGCGTGAACCGTTTTCATGTGTTGTTAGATGCCTGGAAAGTTCTCCCTCGCATCGATAAAGCTACTGATGACGACCTCTGGCATCGTTTTTCAACCGCTCGTACCGCCTACACCAAACGTCGGAAAGTACAGTTTGAGCAGTGGGCGGAAGAGCACGGAGCTGCCGAAGCCGCGAAACGACAGATACTCAATGAAGCCGAAGGGTTGGCACTTTCCACTAGCTGGGGCAGTACCGCCGCCGATTTCCGCGATCTGATGGCGCGTTGGAAAGCGGCTGGTAGCGCAGGACGTAGCACTGATGAAAAACTTTGGACGAAGTTTCGCGCTTTGCAAGACCAGTTTTTCACGGCTCGCAGTGCTGCTTTTGATTCGCAAGACCGGGAACTTAAAGTGAACCTGGAAGCCAAAGAAGCACTGCTGGCCGCCGCCGAAGCCGAGATTCTTCCGGTGCAAAATATCGCTACTGCTCGGGCTGCAATGCGAGCATTCTTGACTAAATACAATGAAATCGGACAGGTGCCACGCGCCGCCAACGGTGCGTTGGAATCTCGGATTCGATCTCTCGACTCCGCCATTAAAGGCGTTGAAGAAACCGAGTGGCGCCGCACCGACCCGGAAGCTAAACAGCGCGCCGCCGACACCATAACGATGTTCGATACTCAGTTAGCGAAACTAAACAAACAGTTGACGCTAGCCACTGAGAAAAATGATGCCAAACTCATCGCCAAGCTCACCGATTCGATCAGCACTTACACTGATTGGCGCGATCAAGCCGCTCGTACCCTCGCCGAATATGCCTAACGCCGTTCGGCTACTGCTACCACTTGCGCGTACAACGAATCGAAAAACGCTTGACAATCGTATGCGCGACTTCTCTGAATCGCTATGGGTCTAGTGCCGCTTCTTGATTGCGGAAAACTTACACCGAAAAAATCTGGTATCGCTCGCATCACGCCTTGATGCGGTAAGCGTCATAAATCCCCGGCAACGCCCGAATGGCGGAGAACAGGTGATTTAGATGTTGCGATTCTTCTACTTCAAACGTCATTTTGATACGCGCGACAGAATCCTTTTTAGTGGTGACCGTCAATGCGGTGATATTCACCCGCTGTTCGGATAATACCCTAGTCACATCAGCAATCAACCCCGGCTGATCCAACGCTTCTATGAGCACTGCTACCTCGTAGAAAGAATGCGCATCCGATGCCCACTGCACCTCGACTAAGCGCTCCGGGTGCGAACGTAGGTCATTAGCGTTAGTGCAGTCGGCACGATGTAGCGAAACTCCACTTTCCCGAGTTACGAACCCCAAAATCTCATCACCTGGCATCGGCGTACAGCATTTTGCTAATCGCACCATCATACCGACACCACCGTCTACGATCACGCCTACCTCATCGTTGGAACGCTGCCGAGACCGCACCGGTGATCGTGACTCCGCTGTGGGTGGCGGTAACGTCTCCGGGCCACCGGCAATGGTCACTAAACGTTGCACCACACCGGGCGGGTTCAGCGCACCTTCTCCGATCGCCGCATACAACGCTGCTGCATCCTGATATTTCAACGCCATAGCCAGTTCGTTGAGATTTTCAATGGTCAACAATTTTTGAATTGGCAGACCGGTGCGTCGTAACTGCTTTGCCAACACATCTTTACCGTGCTCAATAGCTTCATCCCGACGTTCCCGTGAAAAGTAAGCCCGAATTTTTGCTCTAGCTCGCGGACTTATCACAAAGCCCAGCCAATCCCTACTTGGCCCGGCATCTTCATTTTTGGTTGTCAGAATCTCTACCCGGTCAGCGTTCACCAAACGGGTGGAGAGCGGTACCATACGCCCATTGACTCGTGCTCCGATGCATCGATTTCCCACCTGCGTATGTACCGCATACGCCATATCGACAGGAGTAGAACCTTCGGGTAGCTCCAGCGCCTCTCCCGCTGGAGTGATGATGAATATCTTCTTGCTGGCCTGCTGCAACGCATACGTCGCTTCCTCGATATACTCCTGCGGATCGGACATCTCGCGTGCCATCTCCGCAAGACCGTGCATCCACAGCAGCTCTTCTTCCTCACTTTCGACGTTTTTTCCGTGTTTGTATCTAAAATGTGCCGCCACACCTAATTCGGCGACTTGATGCATCTGCTGAGTACGAATTTGGAACTCCACCGGACGGCCGCCCGGAACGATCACCGTAGTGTGGATAGATTGATAACCGTTCTCTTTAGAGTGTGAAATGTAGTTCTTGTAGCGGTTAGGTAGCGGCATCCAACGCTTCTGAATGACACCGAGCGCCGCCCAACACTCCGATTCGGTGGCACAGATAACTCGAATGCCCACCAGATCATATATGTCCTGAAATTCGCGCCCCCGCACCACCATCTTTTGATAGATCGAGTAGTAGTGCTTTGGCCGACCGTAAATAACCGGATTTAGCCCCTGAGCGGCGAGTTCGGCCTGAGTGGCATCGATAACCTCTTTCAGTTGCCGATCACGCTCTGGAGCGGTTTCAGTGACCAATCGTACGATTTCGTCGTACAACTTAGGTTGTACGGTAGCGAATGCCAAATCCTCCATCTCCCATTTGATAGCTGCCATGCCAAGCCGATCAGCCAACGGCGCAAAAATATCTAACGTTTCTTTAGCTATCCGAATCTGCTTGTCAGAACGCAGGAACGCCAATGTGCGCATGTTGTGCAGCCGATCCGCCAACTTAATTACGAGAATCTGCAAGTCTTTATCCATATGCAGTATCAACTTGCGAATCGTCTCGGCTTTTGCCGTATCACCGTAGGACAATTTATCGAGTTTGGTCACCCCATCTACCCGCCGCGCCACCCGATCACCAAAATCCACTCGCAACTGCTCCAAAGTGTATGCAGTGTCTTCCACGGTGTCATGCAACAACCCAGCGCAGATCGTATCCTCAGCCATACCGAGTTCTGCAAGAATCGTCGCTACCGCCAGCGGATGGGTGATGTAAGGGTCGCCATTTTTTCGCGTCTGTCCATGGTGATAATGCTCCGCCGTACGATAGGCCCGTTCGATGCGTGTCAGATCAGCTTTCGGGTAACTAGCCCGGACGATGGTAAATAACGGGTCGAGCACCGCAGACTGTGCGCTGCGTGGCGCTCCTAACCTTGCAAGCCGCTGTCGCATTCGCAGCCGAGGCCGCTCCGGCCCAGTGGCGGCTCGCCCGATCAAGCCAGGTTCGCTCACACCAAGATCGGTATCTAGTTGAGAGTCAACTGCCATCACGCCCCCTAGGTTGTGAAAACTAAGTGTAGCGCGTGCGGTGAACTGAACTATGCGCTACGCGGCAGTGCCAGGTTTACTTCGTTGTTTTTAAGCGGCTCAAAACGCTGCAAAGAAGGTTGTTGGTGTGTAATAGTTAAAGCTATGGGCAGGCTAATTCACACGGCGCAGGCAATGGTCGATCAAGTGGTAGATATTCCGACACTGCCGCAACGTTCCCAAAATACTATCGCGGAAGCAGTGACGTTTTATGCCGCCAGTGCGGTGAATGTGCATCTTGCAGCCGCCCGCTCGGGAGCGAAGTGTGTACATGCTGGTTCAGTTGGCACCGGACGTTACGCTGACACGATTCGTGCCGCGCTTTTCACTGCGGGAGTGGAAATATCGTCACCTCCCATCACTGAATGCGATTCGGGAGTGTGCATTGTGTTCGTAGAGCGCACTGGAGAACGCACTTTCGTCACTATGCAAGCCGCTGAACGCATCATCACACCGGAATCATTAGCTACTTCTAACCCCCAATCAGGTGATTATGTTTGTGTTTCTGGGTATAGCTTGCAAGGACGCACCCGCGACCCGTTACTGACGTGGCTAGGCTCGCTTCCCGCAGGTGTCGAGGTGGTGCTTGACCCCGGTGCCGCGCTGGCTAGAGTTTCGCAGTATGCCCGCGATGCGATACTCGACATGACCACAGTATGGTCGTCTAATGCATATGAAGCATTTGAACTCACCGGCCACCATGATATGCGGGAATCCGCACCCCGAGTTGCTAAATACCTGCGCCCTAACGCTCAAGTGATTGTCCGGGACGGTGCTGCGGGGTGTTTGGTTTACGAACATGCTACCAGCACCCATATTCCGGCGTTTCCTCAGCGTGCTATTGATACCAACGGTGCCGGTGACACTCATCTGGGGGTGATGATTGCCGGCTTGCTGGCCAAGCTTGATTTAGCGCAGAGTTGTCGGCGGGCAAATGCCGCCGGAGCTATCAAAGTGCGTCGCCACGGTCCGAATACCGCCCCAAGCGCGGCAGAGATCGACGCTTTTCTAGCAGACAACACATGATTTCCATTTACTCCTTGTAGCACCGCGCATAACGGCTCAGCGAGTGGGTATCCCCGGTTTGGAAAAAATCAGGAACGGTGCGTGGCGACGATTCTCGCTACCCACCCAGTTGTTGTCATGCTTTCTTACGTTCTGCACGCGAGAGTTTTTTAGGCTGTGGCCGACCGGCAACCTCCACCAACACTGGTACGGTAGCGATAGTGACTGGCTGCTCCGCCTCAGCGAAGGTAGCATCAACTCGAGTGCGTGCACGGGCTTTGCGGCGCTCTAAGACAAGCCGGTGTGCTTTCATAGCAGGTTCAGATTCCACTAACAAACACAGTAGCGGAGTAGCAACGAACAGCGATGACCACGAACCGGCAATCATACCAACCGCCATCGCCAAACCAAGGTCTGGCAACGGGCCGGTGCCACCCAGCCACCCCATTCCAGCGACCAATAGTGCGATAACCGGCATCACACCAACTACAGTGGTGTTGATGGAACGCACAAAAACCTCATTGACGGCTCGGTCTGCTCCACTTGAGAAACTGTAATCCTTATGAACCAGATCACGGGTATTTTCTCGCACTTTGTCAAACACCACCACCGTGTCGTACAACGAGTAGCCAAGAATCGTCAGTACACCCGTGATAGTTGCCGGAGTTACTGCAAAACCAACCAATGAGTAGACCCCCACGGTGATAATCACATCGTGCGCTAACGCGATAAGCGCTGCTGTCGCCATCTTCCAGTTGCGGAAATATATGCTAATCAACCCGGCTACCAACACTACGAAGATAAAAAGCGCCTGCACCCCTTTTTGAGTGACCTGCGGCCCCCAGGAAGGCCCTACCAACTGATAAGTGACATCTGTTAGCGACACGGCAGCTTTCTCGGACAACGCAGTGCGAAGCATATCGGCTTCCTCATTGCTGAGACTACGCATCTGAATACGCACACTGCCACTTGTGGTGGTCACTTCAGTAGCATCCAAGTTTGCTAACCCGGTATCGGTCACCGCGCTGGTGTATTCGGAGATAGTGGCATCGGTGACTACGACCGGCACCTGAAAAACGGAACCGCCTTTGAACTCGATACCGAACGCTAAACCTTTGAATACGATGCAGGCGATACTGAGTAGTATCAAAACGCCAGAGATGACAAACCATAACTTGCGCTTGCCTACAAAGTCGATGTTGAAATCGGATGTATAGAGCCGGTGGAAGAAACCAACATTGGGCACTAACGGTTGTTGATTACCGCTAGTGGAAAACGGAGAGTTCTTTTTAGGAGCGTTACTGGTCATCTCACGCTTCCTTTCCTGCAAGCGGCATTGTTCGGGCGCTCCGAACGCCCTGAATCATCTCGACGGTGACCCCTAGGTGTTCTGGATCGAACCCCGACCAAGGATGACCCGATTTGAAGAACTTAACTCTTCCGATCACCGTGACGATGGGTTTCGTGAAGAAGAACACAATAAACAAGTCAATAGCGGTAGATACCAGCAAAGTGAACGCGAAACCGCGTACCGAACCGATGGCCAATATGAACAGCACCAACGCGCTGAGCAACTGCACCGAGTCTGCAATGACGATAGTGCCCCGCGCCTTATCCCAGCCAGATTCGATAGCGTGTTGCAGGCTGAATCCCTCGCGCACATCGTCACGAATCCGTTCAAAGTACACAATAAACGAGTCGGCGGTGACACCAATGGCCATAATCACACCAGCGATACCGGGCAAGTTCAATGCAAACCCTATCGCCTCACCCAACAGTACAATCACCCCATAAGTGATAACGCCGGCTGCGACCAACGATGAGACGATCACCAAAGACAATGCTCGATAGTAGATGACGCAGTAGAGCAACACTAACGCCAAGCCGATCAAACCAGCGACAATCCCTACTCGCAACTGCTCTCCGCCGAGCGTTGGCGATACCGTATCGACACTTGAGACATCAAACGACAGCGGTAGCGCGCCGTAACGCAACACTCGCGCCAACGCTTGAGATGTCTCGGCAGTGATCCCGGAACCAGAAATCGTAGCGGAACCATTAGCGATGGCCTGACTCACCGATGGCGCTGAAACAACTTCGGCATCAAGCACAATTGCAAACTGATTTTTCGGTGACGCTTGCGTAGCTAGGTAAGCGGTGGCGGCTTGGAACTGTTGGGCACCTAAGGACTCGAACTCCAATGTGACCACATAGGATAACTGACCCGAAGGAAGAAGAGCAGTAGAATTGACGACCGACTCGCCTTGAATGATAACCGGGCCTAACAGATATTTTACGAAACCGGTATCGTCGCAAGCGAACAACGGTTGATCCCATACGTTAGGGAACGGATTGCCGCAATCCCAGTTACTAAAATCGTCAAGATCGCGCTGCGCCGGCTGCCATTTTAAAAGTGAGTCAAAATCAGTGTTTGCGTTCTCGCCTGGAGCAGTGGGGCGCGGCGATGTGGGTGCCGTTGGGAGCAACGGCGACATCGCTGGACCGGTTGGGGTAGGAGAAGACGGTGTCGTGGTTACAGAAGTCGCGCCACCACTGGGGTCGTCACCCGGCTCCAATGAAGCGTCAGCACTAGGGCTAGGTGTCGCGGTATCCGAAGGATCTGTGGTAACGACAGCACCGTATGAGTAGTCGTAGGAGTAGACGGTACGGAACCCAAGTTTTGCGGTTTGGCCAACCAACTCCACCAACGCGGTAGGGTCAATGTTTGGAGCTTGAACTTCGATCTGGTTGGTGCCTGCCTTCTGCACATTGGTTTCGCCGACACCTAAAGAATCAACTCGCTGTCGAATAATGTTTACGGCCTGATCCATAGCTTCCGTCTGGCTCTGTTCCGGCTTGTCGCTACTGGTTGTGGGAGTGGCGCTCGCAGAAGTCTTCGGGTCATCGCTCGCAGAAGCCGCAGGATCATCGCTCGCAGAAGTCGCAGGATCATCGCTACTTTGTGCATCGGACGTAGTTGGTGCCGGAACCTGCGACCCAATTTCTTCGGATTCCCGTGCAGTCAATGTGACCGTAGTGCCGCCGCGCAGATCAAGCCCCAGTCGGGGAGTCCAAGTGCCGGCGATCACCATGATCGCATAGATCGCCACAATGACCAGCGAAAACAGGACCAATTTTGGCCTGGGTAGGTAGTTCTTGTTTGTTTGTGCCACAGTAGGTCTCAGTCCTCGCTCGGCTTTTCCTCATCTGGTGCGGCAATCGATTCGGAGTCGGAGTATTCAAACTCCTCCTCATCAGCCCCCAGCACTTTGACGACAACTTGCTTCAGCGCGGTGACTTCAACACCCGGTGCCAATTCAACGACAAGCTGCGCGTCACCCAACGCCCGTATAGTACCGATAATTCCAGAACTCAGCATTACTCTGGCACCCGGAGCCAATGAATCCATGACGCGACGCTGGTCGTCGAAACGCTTTTTATTCGGACGGATCATCATGAAATAGATGATGGCTACGAACATCAGCACATACAGCAACCACGAATACTGTTGAAGAAATGTTTGTTCACCTTCAAGGAGCGGAAGAGCAACGAAGTTCATTTTGACCCTTGTCTACACAGACGACGCGGCCATGCCACGCGGTGCGCCGCTGCGGCGCACCTAGTGATTCTAGCGAACTCCACTCATCACACCTAGTTGACATCTCGAAAACGTTGCATTTACTAGCTATTCAAACAGCGTTGCGGTTTCAGAAGCAGGCGGAGTAAGCCCCAAATGTCGCCACCCAGCCGCAGTGGCGACTCGTCCGCGTGGTGTGCGCATCAAGAATCCCAACCGAACTAGAAAAGGCTCGGCGACCTCCTCAACAGTCTCCCGCTCTTCGCCAACACTTATCGCCAAAGTTCCTAACCCCACCGGGCCTCCCCCAAATCGAGCGCAAACCGCCTGCAACACAGTGCGATCAAGGCGATCCAACCCCAATTCGTCCACTTCGTATAGTTCGAGAGCGCACATGGCAATATCCGAAGTGATGGCGGCACCATCGGCAACCGTCGTAGTGCGCACTTCGGCGAAGTCACGTACCCGACGCAGTAGCCGATTGGCGATGCGCGGCGTACCACGAGAACGCGATGCCACCATCAGAGCGGCATCCGTTTCAATATTCACCCCTAACAGTTCGGCGGAACGCATGATGATGCCATGTAGCGCGTCGGTATCGTAAAAGTCTAGGGTGGCGGTGAAACCAAAACGATCACGCAGTGGGCCGGGAAGCAACCCGGAGCGGGTAGTGGCTCCCACCAAAGTGAACTGGGGAATATCGATCGGAATGGCGGTAGCTCCGACACCTTTCCCAATCACCACATCGACTCGAAAATCTTCCATGGCAAGGTAGAGCATCTCTTCGGCAGGACGTGACATGCGATGTATCTCATCTAGGAACAGCACTTCACCCTCAGTTAGTCCGGAAAGAATCGCCGCCAGATCGCCCGCGTGTTGAATCGCCGGGCCAGAGGTGATACGCAGCGGTGCCGCTAGTTCGGCGGCGATAATCATAGCCAAGGTGGTTTTGCCGAGACCTGGAGGTCCGGATAACAGTACATGGTCTGGGGTGGCACTGCGGGCGTGCGCCGCTTGTAACACTAACCCCAACTGGTCGGAAACCCGAGGTTGGCCGCGAAACTCCGCAAGGGATCGGGGGCGTAGCGCAGTCTCCACGCTGCGCTCTTCGCTACGTGCCGCTGGGTTGAAAGGATCGTCACTCATTTCAGTGCCTCACTAACGTTTAGATGGCGAACTACCGATAACCATTTCAGCGTCTTGCTAACGTCTGGAGGGCGGCTCGCATAACTTCACCAACTCCATGATCGACTGCGAGATGTGCTACCTGTTCGACAGCGTTCTGCGCATCTCGTTGATTCCATCCCAAGTTTTGCAATCCGCTCACCACTTGTTCGCGCCATACTTCATCTCCGCTAACCCTTTCGCCACTATCGGCTAACCCTAATGCGAGCACTTTTTCCTGTAGCTCTATGACGATTTTTTGCGCCCCTTTATGCCCAATACCGGCAATTTTTGTAAGAACCACCGGGTTCTGGGCACGAATCGCAGTTATCAGATCAGCGGGGGTGAACACTGCCAAAGCCGCTAAGGCAGTGCGCGGCCCCACCCCAGAGGCGGTTAGCAACAGTTCAAACATTTTGCGCTCCGCTGTACTCTCAAAGCCGTATAAGGTGAGTGCATCAGCGCGCACTACCAGCGAGGTATGCAGTGTGAGTGCCACTCCCACACTCGCTCGCGTGATCACCTGGGGAGTGACGCTGACATGAAACCCGATACCGGACACCGACACCACCACGCTAGTGGCATCCACCGCTATCACTTCACCAGAGATTGTTGCAATCATCTAACTCCTCCTACAATCTGCGCCCGATACCCGTAAAACGTGACCTTTAAAAGTTTCTAGCGCTATATTCATTTACTTCTCACTCCAGCAACTAGTCGCCGCAGTTGATTATCAGATGCGTTTCGCGTCTGCGCTAACAGTTGAGCATAACGATTGGTGGCACCACCGCGCCAAAGATGAGTTAACGCCAACGCCACTGCATCGGCGGCATCCGCTGGCTGCAAAGCTTTTTCGAGCTGCAAAATTCGCAACACCATCTCCCCGATCTGTTTCTTATCCGCTCTCCCAGAACCGGTGATCGCCGCTTTCACCTCAGTAGGAGTGTGCAACGCCACTGAATATCCCGCTTTAGCAGCAACCAGCATGGCGATACCTGCCGCTTGGATAGTTCCCGCAACCGTCATCAGATTATGTTGCGCAAACGCACGTTCCACCGCCACCACATCGGGTTGAAACTCCTGCACCCATTCGGTAATGCCCCGCTCAATCTGTAACAAACGTTGCTCGTGTGGTGCGCTTGGATTGGTGCGCACCACCCCAACCGCTATCAACTGCGGTTTAGCACCAAGATTTTGATCTACCACGCCGATACCACATCGGGTCAGCCCAGGATCAACTCCGAGCACGCGCACGTGTCATACCCCCAACCAGTAAAGCGAACAGTTGTTCGAATGCTACCGGAACGAATGGGCAAACTAGTTGAAGGCGCGCCGTCAATAAAACGAGTTGACTATCTCGGCAAGCGACGTAGTACCAGCGCACCGCTACTCTTCCTCTAGCGCCGCCTCAACAACTTCGGAGTACCTGACGTTGCTGTAGACGTTCTGCACGTCGTCAAGATCGTCTAGCGCGTCGATAATTCGTTCCAGTTTCTGCGCCTGCTCCACTTCGGTGATGTCCTGATCGAACGCCGCCACAAACGCCACGTCCGCAGACTCGTAGTCATAGCCAGCGTTCTGAATCGCCTTACGTACCTCAACCATCTCAGAAGGGTCGGTGATAAGCGTGAACCCTTCGCCGTCATCGGTGATCTCTTCCGGCATCGCCTCTAAGGTGGCTTCTAGCAAATCATCCTCGGTAAGCGTCAAATTACCCTGTTTTTTGGCCACCTCAATGATGCCTTTGCGAGCGAACAAGCGTTGCACTGAACCACCGTCAGCCAAAGTGGCACCGTTACGGGTGAGCGCAACCCGAACATCAGCGAACGCTCGGTTGCGATTATCGGTTAAACACTCAATGAGGATAGCGACACTAGCCGGGCCGTACGCCTCATACATGATGACATCGTAGTTCACACCATCGGCACCCGCACCGGAACCACGTTTCACCGCGCGGTCGATGTTATCGGCAGGAACCGAGTTCTTTTTCGCTTTCTGGACGGCATCATAGAGCGTCGGGTTTCCCGCAAGATCGCCACCACCGACCCGAGCCGCCACCTCGATATTTTTAATCAACTTGGCGAACAGCTTGCCGCGTTTCGCATCAATAGCCGCTTTTTTGTGCTTCGTGGTAGCCCATTTGGAATGACCGCTCATGACTCACCCTTTCTCACATAGACGGCTATCAGTGTAGCCGGGTCACCGCGTAGACGGCGCATTATGGTAACGAAACTGCACTAATCTGTCGTCTGGGGTGTAGCCGCAACGCCGGAAAAACTCCAACGCCAACTCTGGATCGTCGGTGTCCATACCAAGGCCGGCTTGCGAGAGTCCCGCCCGCCAGAACGATCCGCTGGATGCCTGTAGCAAAGCGGTAGCAACGCCGTTATGGCGCGAACTTGGCGCAACTCCCAGACGTAGCGTCCATCCTTCATCCGGGGCGATCCCATCACCGGAAAGTATCGTATTAAGCGCATAGCCCACCACTTCATCGCTAGTTGTAGTCACCGCCAGCCAAGAAAATCCGGCAAACTGATTTACCAACTGCATCTGCTCTTGCCACTCAATGGTAGTGACTGGAGTAGTTCCTGGGGTATGCTCCCACACTTGGTTGAGCACTAAACGCACCTCATCCGAGCGTTCAGGCGTATAAGGGATGATACGCAGCGCGGCACCTGTTTCAGCCGAAAGCGTACTCGCTTCAAACGAAGAAGGGTTGTTCGCGATGGAAAACGCAGCAGATTCCGGCAAAGATACGTCAGCTTCAACCGCAAGCACCTCAACTTCAGCAGGAGATGCCTTAATTTCATACCTAGGCGGTTCCGTTATCGTAGGCCAGGAAGGTTCTTCCAGTAGCACGCGGTGAGCGTCAAAGAACCACCGTTCGGCACGAAAACCCTCCTCGGCAAGCATGTGTCTGAGACCAGCTTGCCGCTCATCCAACAGATACCCTAGCCATAGCCGTGAATCCGGTGAATGTTGCTCATGGCATTCCAGCGCTCTTTTGACTGCCCAACGCACCAATTTTCGCCCCAACTGCTTATGACGTGCCGTGGGATGTACCGCAAGCCGTACCCAGAGCCGCCCAGTGCCATCAGGATGGACGCTTCCATACGCGGCCACGCCACCTCCTTTGACGCGGCCGATAGTGGCTATCCAGCCGGGCATTGCAGAGTATTTGTAGAAACTAGCACTAAGATCAAAAATATCTGTGTGATCTATCGAATCGTCGAAATACTCTATCGCTGCACGTAAATCTGATAACTCCGGTAGATCTGCCGGAGTGACAAATGACCAATCCAACGTGGCTTCAACCACTGCGCCGTGATCATCATTGGCCATCTTCAACCTCTTAAGTTAGCTGCGCTGCTACTGCCTTTCCATCCTAGATGATTAACTGTTGCAACTTATGTTTCCTCGAGCGCTAACGCTTCGCTTAAGTCGATATATCCCAGATATAGTGCCGTACCGATAACCGCGCCTTCGATGCCGCAAGGACGCAAGAGAGCTAATGCAGCGATGTCTGCTAACGAAGCGATACCGCCGCTGGCTATTACTTTTGCATCGGTCACTGCGCAAACCTCACGAAGTAAGGTGAGGTTTGGCCCTGCCAAAGTGCCATCAGATGCCACATCGGTGATTACAAACCGAGCGCAGCCAAACGTCGAGAAACTACTTATCACTTCCAGCGCTGCCGGGCCTTGCGTAACCCAACCTCGACCTACCACTCGTGCGTCTTTCACGTCGATAGCTAAAGCAATACGTTCTGCATACCGCGCGATCATCGCTTGCGTCCATTTAGGATTTTCAATCGCGGCAGTGCCGATATTTACTCGCGCACATCCGGTAGCTAAAGCGGCCTCTAGCGTGGCATCATCCCTAATTCCCCCTGATACCTCCACTTGCATATTCACCGCTGCGATCACGGCACGCACCACATCCCAAGAATCGGAATCGCCGAAAGCGCCATCCAGATTCACTAAATGCAACCACTGCGCGCCTGCTCGCTGCCAGCGTAAAGCCGCCGCCACCGGATCGCCAAACTGTTTGGCGGAGTCAGGGGCACCACGCACCAGTTGTACCGCCTGCCCATGCCGAATATCCACTGCGGGCAACAAAATGAATGGTTCGCTCATCATTCACCTGCGCTGTAGTTACCAGCAGTTGAGAGTTCATGATTAACACCGCGACTAACTAGCGCTACCCAATTGCTAAGCAGTTTCGCCCCGGCAGCGCCGGACTTTTCTGGATGAAACTGCACCCCCCACAGTGCGCCGCGTTCCACTGCTGCCACAAACTTCACACCACCGTGTTCGCCCCAAGTGACTCCCAAGCCGTGCAGTGAACGTAGCGCATAGGAGTGCAGAAAATAGAACCTTTCGGTTTCCACACCCTTAAACATCTGGGTATCTGCTGCTGCTGTTACAGTGTTCCACCCCATGTGGGGCAACCGAACCGCCGGTAACTGCTCCACTACGCCCGGCAGCACCCCAACACCAGCAGCGCTCACACCGTGTTCCTTTCCGGCCGTGAACATGATTTGATGTCCCACGCAGATACCTAACACCGGACGATCGGCAGCTAACCAATCCCGAATCAATTGATAACCAGCGACGGCCTGCAACCCGGCGGCACAGGTTGAGAACGCACCTACTCCCGGCACTAGTAAACCACCACAGCCAACTATTGAGCCTGCCGTAGTTCCCAATACCACGTCGGCTCCCACAGCAGCCAACGCCTGACACACCGAATGCAAGTTGCCAGAACCGTAATCCAACACGGCGATTCGTACAGCGCTCCTAGGTGTTGAAAATGTTTTGTTCACAACACGCCTTTAGTGCTGGGCACCCAGCTCACTCGATTATCCAACTCCAGCGCCGAGCGTAGTGCCCGTGCCAACGCTTTGAACTGCGCTTCGACGATGTGATGCGGTTCTCGACCTGCCAACAGCCGCATATGCAAACAGATACCGGCATTCATCGCTAAAGATTCTAAAACGTGAGCCGTCATCGATCCGGGGTAAAGTACTCCTTCGCCGCCGATGCGCACATACGCCATCCCAACGGGTTCACCACTAGCGACACAGTATGCTCGACCCGCCGCGTCTACAACGCAGTGCGCCAGCGCTTCGTCGAGCGGCACCGTGGCTTCTCCAAAACGCCGAATGCCTTGTTTGTCGCCCAACGCCTCTCGGATTGCTATACCGATAACGATGGCCGCGTCCTCAATACTGTGATGCGAATCGACACCAATATCGCCTTTGACATCCACTTTGAGATCGATAAGTGAATGTTTTGCAAACGCAGTAAGCATATGGTCATAGAAACCGACGCCAGTAGACACCTCGGCTTGCCCGGTGCCATCAAGGTTTAGTGTCACCGCCACCTCGGTTTCGGCAGTTTTGCGTGTCGTTGTTGCACTGCGTGCCATCAGCTCTCTCCTCCCGATCTGTTAAATAGTCTGTGTAGTAGTTGCCGCGCGGTCGATGGTGTGTCGGAGAGTGTTTCTGGTGGTGGGGTGGGGGCAACTGCCGGTGGTTGCTCTGGTTCCCGTTCCAACACCGCTAGTAACGCGGAACGAAACGCGCTCATCTCATCTGGGGTGCCGGCACTCACTCGCAGATAGCCAACCGGTCCGACTTCTCGCACTAGCACTCCCCTGGCAAGTAATCCTTCCCAGATGGCATGTCGATCATCGAATACGCCAAATAGACAGAAGTTCGCTTCCGAATGGGGCACGTCCAACCCGATGGAGCGTAGCCAACCTTGCAACGATTGGGTGGCTACTCGAAGCTGCAACACTTGTCGTAACATCTGATCAGCGTTAGCGAGCGCCACTTGAGCCAGTAGCTGCGTTTGTGCCGATAGGTGGTATGGCAAACGTACGATACGGCAAGCTTCGACCACAGCAGGCGCTGCCGCCAAATAACCCAATCTGCCACCAGCGAATGCAAACGCTTTAGACATGGTACGGGAGACCACCAGCCGAGAGTGCTTAGCTAGTAACGCCAACGAAGAATCATCCGGGTAGGCCACAAACTCCTGATATGCCTCATCGACTATCACAACGGCATCTACTGCGGCACATATCTGATCGATCACTGCCACCGGTATCTGAGTACCTGTCGGATTGTTGGGGTTGGCGATGATCACGACACTCGGTTGTAACCGATGTATAGCGGCAATGGCGGCGGCCGCATCCAGCCCATAATCGAAACGACGGGGCGCAGTGACGAACTCAGTGTGAGTGTTACGCGCATACTCGGCATACATTGAGTAGCTAGGAGTGAAAGTTAAAAGTCGGCGCCCCGGGCCACCAAACGCCTGTAGGATGTGCGTCATCGCTTCATTAGAACCGTTCGCCGCCCAGATGTTTTCAGCCGTCAGCCCGAACCCCAAATAAGCTGCCAACGCTGCGCTGAGTTCAGTGGCATCCCGATCAGGGTAACGGTTAATGGTATGAGCCAGTTCGGACACCGCGTCAATCATCTGCGAACGCACTTTGAGACTTAGCGCATACGGATTTTCGTTGGTGTTCAATCGAACTGCCACATCAGGTTGCGGTGCCCCATAGGGTCGTTGCCCCAGTAGCTCTTCACGAAGTGGAAGTTCCGCCAAAGTTATCTCATTCACTGCTCTCCTCCAACCCGCAGTGCAATAGCCGCCCGATGACCAGGTAGTCCTTCTGCAGCGGCAAACTCTTTGATACTTTCACCGATAGCGCTAAGTCCACTGGTGTCGTATTCGATATAGTGCATGGCTTTCAAGTAACTACGCGCCGTTAGCCCAGACGAGAATCGCGCGGTGCCGGAAGTGGGCAACACATGCGTGGAACCGGCGGAGTAATCACCGAGCGGCACCGGAGAATACGGACCGATGAACACTGCGCCGGCGTTGCGCACCAGTAGCGCATCGGCCTTAGCATTCGCCGTCTGCACTTCTAAATGTTCCGCAGCGTAGGCGTTCACCACACTCAACGCCTGATCGTGCTCATCTACCAAAATCACCGCTGATTGTTTTCCAGTAAGCGAGCGCGCCAAACGCTTAGCCAAAGGGTTTTCGGCTAACTGCGTCACTATCTCGGCGTTAACGCACTGTGCGAATGACTCCGATTCAGTTACCAACACCGCCGCCGCCATCGGGTCATGCTCCGCTTGGCTTATGAGGTCTGCTGCCACCCAAGCAGGGTTCGCAGTTTCATCCGCCCAAACGCATATCTCTGACGGTCCCGCCTCGGCATCGATACCGACAACACCACGCAGATAGCGTTTCGCCGCGCTCACATAGACGTTTCCCGGCCCAGCGATCATATCCACTCGCGGACACTCCGCCACCCCATAAGCGAACATAGCTATAGCTTGTGCCCCCCCGATCGCGTACACCTCGGCGATGTCGAGCAGTGCGCAGGCCGCCAAAATAGTTGGGTGCGGCAACCCGCCGTAGGCAAGCTGTGGCGGTGATGCCAGTGCGATAGTCGGCACTCCAGCGGCGAGTGCGGGGATGGCGTTATGTAGCACTGAAGAAGCCAACGGCGCTAACCCACCCGGCACGTATAACCCGACGCGCTGTACCGGCAGGATACGATAACCGACATGCGCGCCAGTTGCTAACGATACTTCGCGGTAACCAGTGTCGGTCTCTAACGCAGTAGCTACCGTTTTGCGGCGCGCTATAGCCACTTCCAGAGCGGTTCGCAGCGCCGGGGTCAACCCAGCAAGCGCTTTAGCGATGGCGTGAGCTGGAACCCGCAACTGCTCCGGTGCCACTTGGTCGAAACGCATTGAGAACTCGCGTAATGCTACGCTACCGCGCTGCCGCACCGCTTCACAGATCGGCACCACGGTAGCCAGCGCTGCCGCCACATCGAACTCCGCTCTGGGCAGCACAGTACACAGATCGTTATATGCCCTGCCGCGCAGATCAATGGTTCTTAACACCTAAGCGATTCTACCGGCTCCGGCGCAGTTACTCAGACGCATCCACCAGATCGGTGTCTCCACGCTCAAACGTTGCGTAAAGCGCCACTGGTACTAAAGCGCCAAACGGCCAAGGCAACAGTGCCGCCATGGTATGCAGTGTGAAATCAACCGGCACCTTATCGCCGGGCTGTGCCGCCGCCATCCGAGCTGCAAACCCCGACGGCCCGAGCAGCACCCCCACTTGCCAACAGACAACAGCAGCCACCAATCCCACTGCGGCAGCAAGTAGTGCCACCCACCAACCAATACGACGAAACAATGCCCACGTCAACGACCCTAAAAGTATCCCCAGAATCAATCCGGTGAACACATACCACACGTCTATAGCGAAAAGCTGCGATAAACCCCGTTCCGTGATCACTGCCCCGCCATCTGCGCCGATGGTGTACTCCTGCACCACAGTAGCCGAGTGCCATATCAGCCCACCTAAAGCAGCCGAGAACAAACATGTGCCAGCGAGCACTCCGATTCGGGCACGCACAGTCAGTCTCATATTCTTAACTCTAGCGTTCCTCACTTAGTGAAGTTTTGCCGAAACGAGTCAAGGTTCGTATTTTGAGCCTAAAAAATAATGCAACAAGCTGTGGATATTTTGAGATTTCAGACGCACCCCGGCCCTAGCAACACCTTTAATTCGCTCAGCAGTTCCTCGGAGACGTTTACTCGAATTGACTCGTTCAGTTGTAACGTAA
This sequence comes from Propionibacteriaceae bacterium, assembly GCA_031267295.1. GTDB lineage: Bacteria > Actinomycetota > Actinomycetes > Propionibacteriales > Propionibacteriaceae > WRGV01. The sequence goes on from JAIRZI010000067.1 coordinate 21,910, forward strand.
TCGCTTTAGCGCCGTCGTTCAACCGCACCAGCACCTCCGCCGCTCCGGGATGGCGACCCAAAATAATTTTCAATTCTTGCACTGTTTTTGGAGTGCACCGCGCGGCACGCAGTGTGATAGTGAATGGCCGATCCTCGAATGAACCAATATCAACCGCTTTCACTGAACGCGCTCGAACCTCCACCCTATCGTCTCGGTGATAGATAGTACCGCTAATCTGCACCACGGCATCTTGTACCACCACTTCGCCGTCGATTTCGAAAACTTTGGGGAACACCGCCACCCCCACCTGACCATGCCGGTCGTCAAGATCGATGATGGCGTATAACCCGCCCTGTTTCGTCTGTTTGCGTTGCGGCGGGTTACATATCTGACCACATACGCTCACCCGGGCACCGTCGTCCAACCTGTCAAGTTGATCTACCGTATGGGTGCGATAAGCCGTCAATACATGGTCTAGCCCAGCGAGCAGATGGTCAGAGATCTGCAACCCCAACATCTCCCGCTCAAAAGCGAGTTTGGTGCGCCGATCCCACTCGGCAATCTCCACAATCTCCGGGTACTGGCTACCGCCCTGCGAAGCCTTTCCTCCGAACAGGTCGCCTTGTCCGAACTCTTCGCTGCGTTTTGTCAGCGTCATAGAATCGACGACTTCCATAAAAATATTCACCAAAGTGCGCCGGTGGTATCCCAACGAATCAAAAGCTCCAGATTTGATGAGCGCCTCAATAACCCGCTTGTTACAAGCGCTGGCCGGCACTTTTTCCATGAAATCGTAGAAACCGGTCGCTATCCCCGACTTACTGCGGGCACGCAACATATCAGTCACCACGCCTTCTCCGACACCTTTGATGGCCGAAAGACCGAAGCGAATGTTACTACCCACGGCGGCGAAGCGTTGTACGGATTCGTTCACATCCGGTTGCAGCACTTTGATACCCATACGACGGCACTCGTTTAGATAACTGGTTAAACGATCCCGGTTGCCTTTCACCGACTCCAGTAACGCCGCCATGAACTCCACCGGATAATGCGCTTTCAGATACGCCGTCCAGTAGGAGATAAAGGCGTAAGCAACCGAGTGTGATTTATTGAAAGCATAAAGCGCAAACGGTACCAGCACTTCCCATAGTGCGTCGATAGCGTGCTTTTTATAGCCGTTGGCCAACATAGCGGCAACGAACGGCTCATGCTCTCTTTCCAGCGCCGCTTGATCTTTCTTCCCCATCACTTTGCGCAGTTTATCGGCTCGCCCCATTGAGTATCCGGCTACCCGCTGGGCGATCTGCATCACCTGTTCCTGATAGACGACCAACCCATACGTCGGCTCCAAAATATCCTTAAAAACTTCCGAGAAATCCGGGTGAATCAACGTGATGGCCTGTTCGCCACGCTTCCGAGCAGCGTAACTGGTGTGCGCATTCTGTCCCATCGGCCCGGGGCGATACAGCGCAATAACAGCGGTGATGTCATCGAAAGTATCGGCTTGCATATCGCGCATCAACGCCTGAATACCATCAGAGTCCATCTGGAAAATACCCAGCGCATTACCTTCTCGTAGCAGTTGGTAAGTGGCAGGATCGCTCGGATCGCGCATCAGTTCATCGAGGTCGATCACCTCACCGGTGTTGAGACGAATGTTCTCCAACGTGTCCGATAACATCGATAGGTTACGCAACCCCAAAAAGTCCATTTTCACCAGCCCGAGGGCTTCGGCGCTGTGATAGTCGAACTGCGTGATGATCGCACCGTCTTTGTCGCGGCGCATAATCGGTATCACGTCCTCAAACGGTGCGCTGGACATAATAACCCCAGCGGCGTGTACTCCCCAGTTGCGTTTCAACCCTTCCAACCCCAATGCGATGTCTAACACCTGCTGATAATTGGGGCTAGATTCAACCAATTCTCTAAATGGGGCGGCATCTCGGTAATACTCCGAATCCGGGTTTACCATATCGGCCAACATGATGTGCACGCCTTGCGCACCGTCGGGCATCTCTTTGGAGAGCCGATCTCCGGTGGACACCGGTTCCCCAAGGATGCGTGCAGAATCCTGCACCGCTTGCTTGGATTGAATACGGCCAAAGGTGACGATCTGAGCGACGTGATCGCTACCGTATTTCTCTGTCACGTACTCGATGACTTCTCCGCGACGGCGATCATCGAAGTCAATATCGAAGTCGGGCAGTGAGGGTCGTTCGGGGTTGAGAAACCGCTCAAACAGTAACCCAAACCGTAGCGGATCCACATCGGTGATACGCATCGCATAAGCCACTAAAGAACCCGCGCCCGAACCCCGACCTGGTCCCACCCAAATCCCTTGTGACTTTGCCCATCGCACATAGTCGGAAACTACTAGGAAGTACCCGGCATAGTGCTTCTGCACAATCACGTCGAGTTCATACTCGACACGCTCTAATATTTCGGCTGATAACGCTGATCCGAACCGTTCCTCCAGCCCAGCGAACGCCTCATGGCGCAACCAACTCTCCTCCGTTTCACCCGTTGGCAAAACCGGGCGCGGCATGTAACGTCCCTCTTCTTCGATGAAGCGCGCATCGCAGCGTTCAGCGATGGCCAAAGTGTTGTCGCAAGCTTCTTCTTGCCCAACAAAGATACTGCGCATCTGAGCTGAGGTTTTAAGGTAAAACTCCTGGGCATCGAATCGGAACCGGTTGGTGTCAGAACGTAGCGCATTGGACTGTACGCACAACAGATCATCATGCACCTGCGCATCCGCCGCTTTCACATAGTGCAGATCGTTGGTGGCCACTAACGGCGCGCCGATGGCTTTAGCGATTTTCAACAGGTCATCGCGGGTGCGGTTTTCGATTGGAAGCCCATGATCCATCAACTCTACGAAAAGGTTTTCTCGCCCAAAAATATCTTGAAATTCACTCGCCGAAGATAACGCATCTTGATACTTGCCTGCACGCAGTTTGGTGGCCACCTCGCCTGATGGGCAACCCGTAGTGGCGATGATTCCGGCGTGATAGCGCTGTAACAGTTCCCGATCAACCCGCGGTTTATAAAATACCCCTTCCAAACTGGCCTTAGAAGCCAACCGGAACAAGTTCAACATTCCCTCAGTGTTCTCCGCCCACATGGTCATATGGGTGTACGCTCCTTTGGCGGACACGTCGTCACCGCTGCCGTCTCCCCACTGCACTCGCACTCGCTCAAAGCGGGATGTCTGGGGTGTCACATATGCTTCCAAGCCGATGATCGGCTTGATACCCGTTTGTTGGCATAGTTTGTAAAAATCATAGGCACCAAACATGTTGCCGTGATCGGTGATAGCCAACGCCGGCATTCCTTGTGCGGCAGCGGCGGCTATCAACTGTTCCGGGCGCGCGGCACCGTCAAGCATTGAGTAATCTGTGTGATTATGCAGGTGTACGAAGTTGGGCACACCGCACCCCTTTCAAACGTTGACGATTTTGCCGATTCTACTCGGAAACTACGCTATCGACTCAAAGGACGCGCGGCGGGAACGATAGGTTTCGGCAGTGTGCTCACACTCCCCTTAAGGAAAGCGTCCACCCCATTCGCACAACTGCGACCTTCAGCTATCGCCCACACGATAAGCGATTGCCCTCGACCGCAGTCACCACAAGCGAAAACACCCGGCATACTGGTCTGAAAATCAGCGGTGCGCACGATAGCCCCTCTAGCGTCTAGCTCTAACCCCAACTCGTCGACAAGACCGGTGCGCTGCGGCCCGGTAAACCCCATCGCTAACAACACCAGTTCCGCCGGCATGGTGCGAGTGGTTCCCGGGATGGGAGCAAGCGCGTTATCGACATCGGTGATCTCGATGGCGTTTACTTGCCCATTTTCTCCCAAAAATCGAGTTGTAGATACCGAGTAAAGCCGAACGCCACCCTCCTGGTGCGCACTAGCCACTCGGTAAATGGTGGGGTAAAGCGGCCACGGTTGATTTGCGGGGCGTTGTTCGGACGGACGCGCCATGATCTCTAAGCTGCTGACGCTAGCCGCACCTTGGCGAACTGCGGTACCAACGCAGTCAGCTCCAGTGTCGCCACCACCGATCACCACTACATGCTTCCCCCGGGCATCGATAGTTGATGGTGCTGCACTCGTCAGCGCCTTGGTGGCCGCCGACAGATACTCCACAGCTTGATGAACGCCGGTAAACTCACGCCCTGGCACTACAAGATCACGCGGTTGGGTGGCACCGATGGCCAGTACTACCGCGTCGAAACGTTGCGTTAGCTGTTTTCCAGTGATGTCAACTCCAATATCAACATCGGTCTTGAAAGTGGTACCTTCCAAAGCCATCTGTTTCAATCTGCGATCTAACACCGTTTTTTCCAGCTTGAAGTTCGGGATGCCATAGCGCAGTAAACCACCGATAGCGTCAGCACGCTCATAGACCACCACAGTATGCCCGGCACGAGTGAGTTGTTGCGCAACCGCCAGACCAGCCGGGCCGGAACCAACCACAGCGATAGTTTGTAACGAATGCCAATCGGGGCTAACCGGTTCTACGCGCAGATCAGCCCAAGCTCGGTCAATGATAGCCGCTTCAATATTTTTGACCGTAACTGGTTCACGCACCGCACCTAACACACAGGCGGCTTCGCAGAGTGCGGGACAAAGCCTTGCGGTAAACTCTGGAAAGTTGTTTGTGGCGTGCAATCGGTCAGCGGCAACTTGCCACTCGTCTCGCCATACCAAATCGTTCCATTCTGGTATCAAATTGCCCAGTGGACAAGAGAAGTGACAGAAAGGTACACCACAATCCATACAGCGACTTGCCTGTGCCGTGATAAACGGCAACACCGCAGCCCCTAAAGTACCGGGATACACCTCTGACCAGTCAGTAATGCGCTCGCACACTAAACGTTGCTCGGCCACCTGACGAGCTACTTTCATAAACCCCTGTGGATCAGCCACGAGTCGCCTCCATCATCAGTGCAACAAGTTGTTCTTCGGTTGCCCCGGCAGTTACTCCGTGCTCTTTAGCGGCAAGCACGCGCGCATAGTCGCGTGGCATGATTTTTGTGAACCGTTCAGCAATCTTTCCGGCAGCCAACAACGCCGCCGCCACCTGGGAACCAGTCTCCAGTTGATGAATAGCTAACAGTTCGCACACCCGAGCAGTGTCGGTTTCCTGTAGCGCTACCGCAGCTACCAATTCGGTGTTGAGCAGCCCCATATCTAGGTCGAGTACCCAAGCGATACCGCCCGACATACCCGCTGCAAAGTTACGTCCCGTAGAACCTAATATCAACACCTCACCACCCGTCATGTACTCACAACCGTGGTCGCCAACTCCCTCCACAACTGCGGTAGCTCCGGAGTTACGCACACAGAACCGCTCCCCCACTTGGCCGCGCAACAACAGTTGTCCGCTGGTTGCCCCATACCCAATGACGTTGCCCGCCACTATTTCAGCGGCTGGATCGAACGGAGAATCGGAAGACGGATAGACGATTATGCGGCCGCCAGATAATCCTTTACCAAGATAATCGTTGGAATCTCCCACTAACCGTAGTGTCACTCCGCGAGGTAGGAACGCCCCAAAGCTTTGCCCTCCAGTGCCATAGAACGTGAAATCTATGGTGTCGTCCGGTAACCCCGTTCCTGAGGTAGCTTTAGTCACCTGATAGCCCAACGTGGTGCCGACACTACGATGCGTATTGCGTACCTGGAACTCAGCCTGCACCGCAGTGCCAGCAGTGATCGCCGGTTCGGCGGCGGCAATTAAGTGCACGTCGAGGGCTTTATCCAACTCATGGTCTTGACTCCTAACTTGATGTCGTTGCTGTCCGCGTTTCGGTTCCACACTGCTAAGCAGCGCCGATAAATCAAGCCCGGCAGCTTTCCAATGGTGAAGCGCCCGCCGAGCTTGTATCACTTCGACGTGCCCCACGGCTTCGATGATGCTGCGGAACCCCAACTCAGCGAGTAGTTCACGCACTTGTTGAGCAAGCATCATAAAGAAATTGATGATGTACTCTGGCTTGCCAGTGAAGTATCTGCGCAGTTGTGGATTTTGGGTAGCTATCCCCACCGGACAGGTGTCCTGATTGCAGACTCGCATCATAGTGCAACCGCTAGCCACTAGTACGGTGGTTGCAAACCCGAACTCTTCAGCGCCGAGCAGTGCGGCGATCACCACATCCCGTCCGGTTTTCAACTGACCGTCAACTTGTAGTACCACTCGATCACGCAACCCGTTACGCAGTAGTGTCTGTTGTACCTCCGCTAACCCCAACTCCCAAGGGCCACCGGCATGTTTAATGGAGTTAAGCGGACTGGCACCCGTGCCGCCATCATGTCCCGAAACTAAAATCACATCAGCTTTTGCTTTGGCAACCCCGGCAGCCACCGTACCAACTCCGGACTCAGACACCAGTTTCACTTGAATACGAGCCAGCGGATTAGCACTCTTGAGATCATGGATGAGTTGTTTGATGTCCTCAATCGAGTAGATGTCATGATGCGGCGGCGGACTGATGAGTTGCACTCCCGGGGTGGAATGCCGCACCGCCGCCACCCAAGGATAAACCTTCGAACCTGGCAACTGACCGCCCTCACCCGGTTTGGCACCTTGTGCCATCTTGATCTGGATGTCGGTGGCGTTCGCTAAATACTCACTGGTGACTCCAAACCGTCCACTGGCAACTTGTTTGATTGCCGAACAGCGTAGTGGATCATACAACCGCTCCGGGGATTCGCCACCCTCACCGGTGTTCGACTTGCCACCGATAGAGTTCATAGCGATAGCGATGTTTTCGTGAGCTTCTTTCGAGATCGATCCAAAGCTCATCGCACCCGTGGAGAACCGTTTCACGATTTCGCTCGCCGGTTCCACTTCATCCAGTGGAACGCTGGAACGCGCGCCGTTCAGCGAAAACAACGCTCGCAACGTCATCAGGCGAGTATCTGAATCGTTGATGCGCCCGGTGTAACGCTTAAACATCTGGTAGTCGTTATCCCGAACTGCTTGTTGGAGCGTGAAAATTGCTTCCGGGTCGAACAGATGTTGCTCCCCTTCGCGGCGCCATTGGTATTCGCCACCAACTGATAACGTGCGATGCGGCTGTTTATTACCAGTGGGGGGGTAACCCAAGGCATGACGTTCCGCCACATCCTGTGCTACCTGCTCTAAACCGATGCCACCGATGCGGCTCACCGTAGCGGTGAAAAACTCGTCTACAAACTCTGCTGATAATCCGATGGCTTCGAACACTTGGGCGCCGATGTAGCTAGAGATAGTGGAAATACCCATTTTGCTCATCACTTTGAGCACGCCTTTGCCAAGCGCTTTTCGTACATTTTCAATGGCTTTTTGAGGATTTACCGTGACGTACATTTCACGGCGCGCCATATCTTCGGCGGTTTCAAAAGCAAGATACGGGTTAATAGCAGCCGCTCCATAGCCGATCAACAACGCTGCATGATGCACTTCGCGCACATCACCAGCCTCTACAACAAGACCAATCTGGGTGCGTTGTTTCACATTCACTAAATGGTTATGGATAGCTGCGGTGAGCAGTAACGACGGAATAGGGCCGTGGTCGCCATCGGAGTGTCGGTCGGAAAGCACGATGATTCGCGCCCCCGCTGCGATAGCTGCGCTCACTTCGGTGCGAATCTGCGCTAAGCGTTCTTTGAGTGCCGTCACTCCCCGCTCTACCACATAAAGCCCCCGAATTACATGGGTATGCCCGCCAGTGGGTTGTGCACCGTGCTCTCCCAAATGCAAGATTTTTGCCAACTGTTCCGAGTCGAGAATCGGGAAAGGAATCATAATCTGCCGACAGGAATCTGAGCCAGGAGTTAGTAGATTCGCTTCCGGACCAATGCCGATTTGCAGTGAGGTGACCAACTCTTCTCGAATGGCATCCAAGGGCGGGTTGGTGACCTGCGCGAACACTTGCCGGAAATAATCGAACAGATTACGCGGCTTGGTTGACAATACCGCGAGTGGGGTGTCGTCGCCCATAGCTCCGATTGGTTCTGCACCCGTGTTCGCCATCGGAGCGATAATTCGACGCAGTTCTTCGTGGGTGTAGCCAAATATCTGTCCGCGACGACTGACTGATGCCGGTGAATGCACCACATGGGTACGCTCCGGCAGGTCGTCAATATTCACTACACCTTGCGCTAGCCATTCACCATAAGGATGTTCGGCAGCTAAGGTGTCCTTGATTTCACGGTCATCGATGAGCCGATGTTCGCGGATGTCGGCAAGCAACACCCGTCCCGGGCGCAGTCGCCCCTTGGATAGCACATCAGCAGGAGGCACCGGCAGTACCCCCGCTTCGGAAGCAAAAATGATTCGATTATCGCGGGTAATCCAATAGCGCGCAGGCCGCAGCCCATTGCGATCAAGAACCGCACCGATCTGGTTTCCGTCGGTGAACGCCACCACAGCAGGACCATCCCACGGTTCCATGACGCAGGAGTGAAAACGGTAGAAATCACGATGCGCTGCTGGCATTCGGTCATTGTGCTCCCACGCCTCCGGTATCATCATCAAGATCGCGTGCGCCAGTGGACGACCTCCCAAATGTAACAGTTCTAGCACTTCATCAAAGTTTGCCGAATCGGAAACTCCTTGCTGGCAGATGGGAAATATGCGATTGAGATCACCCGGGATTAAATCGGTGGATAGCAACGATTCGCGCGCTCGCATCTTGGCTCGATTTCCTCTGATGGTGTTGATTTCGCCGTTGTGAGCGATCATGCGGAACGGGTGCGCCAGTGACCAACTGGGGAATGTGTTAGTGGAGAAACGCGAATGCACTAGCACCAGCGCAGAGGTGAATTGTTCGTCATGCAGTTCCGGATATACCTGATCTAGCTGTGCTGTAGTGAGCATCCCTTTATAGACGATGGTGCGCGCCGATAGCGACGAGAAGTACACCCCGATTTCATTCTCAACCCGGCGGCGCAGACAATAAGCGCGCCGATCAAGGGCTATTCCCTGCTCACCGGTGTATGAACTTATAAATAGTTGGGCAAAGTATGGGCGTACTGCTTCCGATACCGGCGATAAACCGCTGGCATCGGTTGGCAGATCACGCCACCCCAACACTTTAAGACCTTCTTCCGCCGCGATCTGCTGTATCGAGATTATCGCTAAATCACGCTCCAACTCTGTGACCGGAAGATAGGCGATACCACAGGCGTATGCTCCCGATTCTGGAAGCCAGAACCCCACATTGGCACGCAAGAAGTCATCTGGAAGTTGCGTCAAAATGCCGGCACCATCGCCAGCCGCAGTATCCTCACCAGTAGCGCCTCTGTGATCAAGGTTAGCGAGCGCGCTAAGCCCTTGTTCCACAATGGCATGGCTGGCTCGACCAGTGAGGTCAGCTACGAAAGCGACGCCACACGAATCATGCTCAAACGCCGGGTCGTAGAGCCCTTGCTTGGACAACTCCATTGCAGACTCCCAACTGATTAGTTATACGTAAATCGCCAGACTACCGGAAAGACGATAGCAGAACCGCCGCAGCAAAGCGTTCTATGGACTAAATACGAGAACTATCTTCGGGTGTTGGTTGCGAAGTTGTCACACCCGCCCCACCGTAGGAATCGTCTTTCGTGCTCTCAACTTGAAAACCATCCCCGGCATTGTCAGCCTGCGAATTATCTTTTGCGTCAATGGTAACGGGGTTCTGCACTACGGCTACGTCTGCTGTTCTAGGGGTGCTCTCCTCTTCACTTTCAGCCGTAACAGCTATCGGTTCTGTGAGGCCAACCTCCGATGATTCTTCATCGGCGACGCGCGGTTGCGCAGTGGAATCCGTATCGTTAGCTTCGGAATCCTGCCGGTTAGTAAACGGCATCGCGTCGCCACCTGGAAACTTAAGCAACTGGAAGATAAACGTGCAGAGCATCACTATGAATACGGCGGCGCTCGTCCAGTTGTTCACCCTGATACCTCCCGGGGCGTTCACCGGATCGATACGGATCAACTCAATGAAGAAACGTCCGAACGTGTACCAGAGCAGATAACTGGTGAATACTTTGCCGCGCTGTGAGCTGCTGGCTCGCGCCACTAGGAATAATACGGCGATGCCTAGCACATTCCACAGTCCCTCATAAAGGAATGTTGGATGAAAAGTGGCATAGTCGGCGTAACCTACCGGACGGTTTACAACGTCAATCTCCAGCCCCCACGGTAACTCAGTCGGAGTGCCAAACACCTCTTGGTTGAACCAGTTGCCCAGCCGCCCAATGGCCTGTGCCAGCAACAGCGTAGGTGCGAAAACATCCGCTACGCCAGCCATTGGAAGGTGCTTCACTTTGCAAAACACCCATACCCCGATCGCACCACCAGCGATACCGCCCAGAATGCCTAAGCCGCCGTTCCATATCTTGAAAATATCCAACCAACTACGACCATTACCAAAGTAACGATCCCATTCGGTTACCACATGAT
>JAIRZI010000007.1 GCA_031267295.1 Propionibacteriaceae bacterium
GAAAGAGACTGGGTAGGGTGAATAAGCTAACCGTGACACATCCCAAGTAAAGTACGCAATGAACGTCACTAATCCGAAAACGATTACTCCACTTTAGTGCAGAAAAACACACCAAAACAACAGCAAAATACCTAACCAAACCCGTATCCAACTTTAAAAACCACCCAAAGGCGGCGAACTCGGGTCTTAACGCTGCAACGGTTCATTTGTCGTCCATCGATTATGCAGAAGTATTGGCAACCTTGCCAAAAGGGGCGTTTGCATATCTTGATCCGCCTTATGACCCGGTTTCTGATACGTCCAGCTTTACGGGTTATTCAAAAGGCGGTTTTACTCGTGATGACCAAATAAGACTTCGGGAATGCTGCGATGCGCTCAACGCCAGAGGGGTAAAATTTTTGCTCTCAAACTCTGCGACTAATTTTATAAGAGAGCAGTACGCCGCCTATCACATTTCCGTTGTACAAGCTAAAAGGGCGATCAATTCCGACGCTACGAAGCGCGGTGGAGTTGATGAATTGTTGGTGAGAAATTATGAGTAGTACGCCGAGAAGTCTAAATGATAACGCTTGGGAGCAACTTTTCTCCAAATATGACATACAACAGAGATGTCGGTAAGTTGGTTCAAGCCATTCGCATTGATTCTAAACTAACTATTGTTATCGAAAACCAATCGGTACTTGATTTCGATAAGTATACTTTGGAGTTAGTTGACTTGTCTAAATGTGATGATACTCCCCAGGCTACAACTGCTTAAAATGAATCCCCTCGGCGGGTAAGGAGGAGCGAAACGTGAGCCAAGTTGACGAACTTCGTGCCGCGGCGGCGGTGCGCGAACTGTTGCTAGCGATTGGCGAAAACCCGGACAGAGAGGGGTTACGACAAACCCCGATGCGAGTGGCTAAGGCTTGCACCGAAGTGTTCGCGGGTGTTGCGAAAAATCCGGCGGACATCCTTGCGACCACTTTTGATGCTAGCCACGACGAGATGGTGCTGGTACGCGACATTGAGATTTACAGTATGTGCGAACATCATCTCTTACCGTTTCATGGGGTGGCGCATGTGGCGTATATCCCACCAGAGACGGGTCATATCACCGGGTTGTCGAAGCTAGCCAGACTGGTTGACGCATATGCGAAACGTCTTCAAGTGCAGGAACGGCTCACCACTCAAATTGCCGACGCGCTGGTGACGCACTTGAACGCTCGTGGCGTGCTGGTGGTAGTGGAGTGTGAACATCTTTGCATGACGATGCGCGGAGTGCGGAAACCTGGATCGAAAACCATAACCTCAGCGGTGCGCGGGCTACTGCGTAACTGTGCAACGCGGGCTGAGGCGATGGCGTTAATCACTGCGGGTCGATGATCAAATAATGTGCTATGAGCATGGTTCTTCGTACGACAAAGGCTGTTAATCAGATGGTGCGACCGCTTATTATGGGGGTGCTGAACGTCACTCCAGATTCATTTTCAGACGGTGGGCAGTTTGTAGACCCAGAGACAGCTTTGCGCCACGGATTGCAGCTAATTACCGACGGGGCGGATGTGGTTGACGTGGGCGGCGAATCCACCCGACCCGGTACGTCTCGGGTGAGTTCAGCTATTGAACAAACCCGCGTACTACCCGTCATTGCGGCACTGCGCGCGGCGGTGCCTGGTGCGTCCATATCAATTGACACTATGCGAGCTGAGACCGCGCGACTCGCAGTGGAAGCTGGAGCAACTATCGTCAATGATGTCTCCGGCGGGCTGATGGATCCCCAGATGTTTAGTACAGTTGCTGAATTGGATTGCGACTACGTATGTCAGCATTGGCGCGGCTCTGGCAGTGCGGTGCAAGAACATACTAGTTATACCGATGTGGTGCGAGAGGTGCGCGCCGAGCTACTGCTTAGGGTTGACGCGGCAGTTGCCGCTGGAGTGGCGGCGGAGCGCATCATCGTTGATCCGGGATTGGGTTTCGCTAAAGAGCGCGCCCATGACTGGGCAATCATCTGCGAGTTGGCATCATTTACTCAGCTAGGTTACCCAGTTTTACTTGGCGCGAGTCGCAAACGATTTCTCTCGCAGCCCGGCGATACCCCGGTTGAGCGAGATGCCGCCACTGCTGCCGTTAGCGTGATCGCCGCGAAAGCTGGGATGTGGGCAGTGCGAGTACACAACCCGGCGGCTACCGCTCTGGTCTTCAAAGCGCTTGCAGTTTGTGAGTGTAAGGTAAAGCCATGCGTACCGGAACTATAACTTTGAACGGATTGCGCTCATTCGGCCATCATGGAGTGTTTGCTTACGAGCGCGAACTGGGGCAATGGTTTGTCGCCGATCTGGAGTTGACGATTGCTTGGCCGGAAGACGATCTGCTAACGTCCACCGTTGATTATGGTGTTATCGCGCGTGAGACGGTTGCGTTGCTTGGTGGATCGCCGGTGAACCTAATCGAGACGTTGGCTGCTAACATCGCCGATCAGGCGCTCACTCATATTGGTGTGCACTGCGTGAAAGTGCGGGTAAGTAAACCAGAAGCGCCGCTTTCGGTGCCGTTTGATAACGTGTCGATAATTTTCACGAAGGAACGTAATCTTGTTTGATGGGTGCGGTTCCGAGTGTTATCTCACCTAGCGGCAAAGGTGAACCGACGAGTTCGCAGTTGGGAACTTGTACCGCCTGGTTGCATTAGCGCTCTCATAATACCGGGAGTAAGGAAAACGAAAGGGTTGGCTATGCACCGCCAAATTGAACCGCTAATTGAAAGGTCTGTAGTTTCTCCGCCCTGTTGTGGTGCGGACACTGCAACAAGCGTTTCATCAGGGAAAGTTGTGTTGTCGTTGGGTTCGAATCAAGGCGATTCCATCTGGTATTTACGCCGAGCGCTGAGATGGCTGCGAGAGATTCCCCGTCTTGAGATAACCGCAGTTTCTAGTGTGTACTGCACCGCTCCCGTTGATTATCTAGCGCAACCTGATTTTTTGAACGCAGTAGTTATCGGAAACTGTAGCTTGGTGCCCCACACGCTACTGGCATTCACTCAAGCTATCGAACAGCGTTTAGGGCGGGTGCGTACCATCGCTAAAGGGCCGCGCACCATTGATATTGACATCATCGACTACGGCGGGCGGCGGTTGCGCAGCCCGGAGTTGACCATCCCCCATCCCCGAAGCCACCAGCGCGCTTTCGTGCTAATTCCGTGGGCTGAGGTGGATTCGAGTGCACCCCAAATAGCGGTTTCTGATTTTGTCGTAGTGCGTAGCGACTTTTCGCTGAACTGATGTTGGTATTAGAAATTAAACCAATGTTTGTGTTGCGAACGAGAGCCTGCGTCGAAACGCTACAATGACGGGAACAAGCACTTGCTATCAAACGTTAGTACAATAGATATTTGTAAGTCGGTTGAGTCTGAGTCACGCAACTTTGCTATTGAGGAGTTTCCCTTGTTCGAACGGTTCACGGATCGCGCTCGGCGCGTTATCATCTTGGCTCAAGAGGAAGCCAAGATGCTCAACCACAAATACATTGGCACGGAGCATGTGCTGTTGGGTTTGATGCGTGAAGATGAAGGTATCGCTGCTCAAGTGTTGAAAGGACTAGGTCTGACGCTGGAGAAACTGCGTACTGAGGTAGACGACATCATCGGCAAAGGTGAAACGTCACCCAACGGCTCACTACCGTTCACACCGCGCGCCAAGCGAGTGTTGGAGTTGAGCCTGCGGGAAACAATTAACATCGGTTCTAGTTACATCGGCACCGAACATCTGTTGCTGGGTCTCACCCGAGAAAGTGAAGGTGTGGCTGCGCAAGTGCTCATCAAGTTGGGAGTGGAGCTATCGCAGGTGCGCGCAGCGGTGAAAGAGCTGCTACAAGGTGAGAAAGGTGCTGCTGAACCCGGTAACGCTGCTGAGCGTAGTGGAGGACGAGAAGCGGTTGGTGTTGGTGGCACTAACTCAGTCAGCTCTGATGGTGCGCTCGGGAAGTTTGGCCGTAATCTTACGCTACTAGCACACAATGGCAAGCTTGATCCGGTTATTGGGCGCGTTAAAGAGATCGAACGAGTGATGACGGTGCTTTCCCGGCGCACCAAAAACAATCCGGTGCTTATCGGTCAACCCGGTGTTGGTAAAACTGCTGTGGTAGAAGGGTTGGCGCAAGCCATCGTTCGAGGTGACGTGCCCGAGACGTTGCGCGGGAAGCAGATATACACCCTTGATCTGGGCGCGCTGGTTGCTGGGTCGCGGTATCGGGGCGATTTTGAAGAACGCTTAAAGAAAGTGTTGAAAGAGATCAATGAACGCAAGGATGTCATCCTTTTCATTGATGAGATTCACACATTAGTAGGGGCGGGAGCCGCCGAAGGCGCACTCGATGCCGCTAGTTTGCTGAAACCTATGCTGGCACGCGGTGAACTGCAAACAATCGGTGCCACCACCTTGGATGAGTACCGCAAGCATATTGAAAAAGACGCGGCACTAGAGCGCCGATTCCAGCCAATTCAGGTGGATGAGCCGTCTATCGCACTCACTATTGAGATTCTTAAGGGGTTGCGGGAACGTTACGAAACTCACCATCGGGTAACCATCACCGATGAGGCGTTGACGGCTGCTGCGAATCTAGCCGACCGTTACATTCAAGATCGTTTCTTGCCTGACAAGGCGATTGATTTGATTGATGAAGCTGGCGCTCGGATGCGTATTCGTCGAATGACCGCGCCGCCCGACCTGCGCGAATTGGAAGAGAAAATTGCCACCGTGCAGCTGGAGAAAGAAGCGGCACTCAATGAGCAGAACTATGAGTCCGCTGCCAAGCTACGCGATGACGAGAAAAAGTTGTTGGAAGAACGCGCCGAAAAACAGACGGCGTGGGAGGAAGACGAATCTGCTGTTCCGGCAGTGATTGGCACTGAGGAGATCGCCGAAGTGCTCTCATCTACCACCGGTGTACCCGTTACGCAGTTAACTGAGGAAGAGTCGGCCAGATTACTGCAGATGGAAGCCGAAATCGGCAAACGTTACATCGGGCAGACGGATGCGGTAAAGGCGTTGGCGCGTTCAATCCGGCGTACTCGCGCTGGGTTGAAAGACCCGAAACGTCCGTCTGGTTCGTTTATTTTCGCCGGCCCCTCCGGTGTCGGTAAAACGGAACTAACTAAAGCACTCACAGAGTTCCTTTTCGGTGACGAGGATGCCCTCATCACGCTAGACATGAGCGAGTATTCTGAAAAGTTTGCCATCACCAGATTGTTCGGTTCGCCCCCCGGTTACGTCGGTTATGACGAGGGCGGGCAACTCACTGAGAAAGTGCGTCGCAAGCCGTTCAGTGTGGTGTTATTTGACGAGATCGAGAAAGCTCACCCAGACATTTTCAACTCGCTGTTACAGATTCTTGATGAGGGTCGGCTCACCGATGCGCAAGGTCGAGTGGTGGACTTTAAGAACACCGTCATTGTGATGACCACCAACTTAGGTAGCCGCGACATCTCCAAGTCGGTGACACTTGGCTTTAACCGTGCTGGCGATGAAGTGACCAGCTACGACACAATGAAAGCCAAAGTGACTGATGAACTGAAAACGCATTTCCGTCCAGAGTTCTTGAATCGCGTGGATGAAGTAATCGTGTTCCATCAACTCAACGAGGATGACATCGAAAGAATCGTTGACCTGATGGTGCTGCAACTAGAGCAACGTCTTGCTGATCGTGACATGGGTATCGAACTGACCCCGGCGGCCAAGAAACTGGTAGCCAAGCGAGGTTTTGATCCACTGCTGGGAGCTAGACCACTGCGGCGTGCTATTCAACGCGACATCGAAGACCCGCTCGCTGAGCGTATCCTTTTCGGTGAACTGCAAGCAGGCGAGATTGTGGTGGTTGATGTGGCTGCTGAAGACGCACCGGTTGCTGGTGAGTTTTTCAAGTTCACCGGTACTCCGAAACCTCCATTGCCTAATACGGTACCGCTGGAGGTGAGCACAGCGTAGTTGTGCAGCCCTTGGAAGTAACCATCTAGACTCTTAACCGTGGTCGAATCTCGTTCAGAAGCTGCGTTCCGGCGCTCTGGCACGCTGCTGATGCAACAGCGTTGGCGTGACGCTGTGGAACAGCTACGTCCGGCACTGGTCGGCGACCCGGATAATGCCCGGCTTTGGGCGCGCCTTGCGGTGGCACAGGCAGCTGAACCAGGCATGGTGGAAACGGCGGAAGAGAGCGTCAAGAAAGCGATGAGCCTGAGTCCGGACGATCCCGAGATTTTACAGGCATATGGTGGGTTGATGCTTGATTTGGGGCATCCTTGGCGGGCGATGACGGCGTTGCGTAAAGCGGTGCGTTTGCAAGCGGATGCCGCGTTGGCGCACTCGTTGTTGGCGCGAACGTATCATACGTTGCATCGCAGCGATGCGGCGGCAGTTGAGGCACGTAAAGCGGTGCAGTTAGCGCCCACTGCGGCATCGTATCGTATCGTGCTAGCTGAGGTGTTGTTGGCGGGGTTGATAGCCGATGAAGCGCAGGTAGAGGAAGCTCGGGAACACGTCAATGTCGCTATGTATTTGGAACCGGGTTCAATACATGAGCTATCGCCGCAGTCGGCAATGGTGTTGCACACGTTACGCGAGCGGCAGACACATGAGTTTGTGGCTGCCGAAGCTAGGCTTGCTCACTGGTCAATTCTTACCGCTCGGCTGGTGGCGGTTTGGCAGATGGTGTTGTTAGCGTTGTTGCTGCTACGAGTGATAACTCCGCCGGTGATCGCTATCGTGCTGGCCGTAAACGGCTGGCTACTGATTATTATTTCTATCGCCCGTGGATGGTCGAAACTCGGCGACATGGGACGCTCCGATCTGCGGTATCTGATAGGTGCGGCCTTTGGTGTAGTGCTGAGTCGGTTCATTCGCGTATTCGTAGCGTGGGTATTCCCCATTGTGGTGCTACTGCCCCTTGCGGTGATGTTTTTACCGCAGTACCTCTAAGACGAATGGTTTTTGGATATTTGCAAGTAACGCGAAACTCGAGCACACGCTATGACAACTCGGTGCGTAATCGCTGTGCCTGCTGGTATGAAAGTTGCCCCGGTGCCGATGGGGTATCTAGGGATGCAAAGGTGGCGCACGAACCGAACAGATGCCCGACAACACGGCTTGCCAATCCGGTAGTTCCCATAGCTATGGCGATAGTTGGTATGGCGTGTCGTGCGGTGAACTGTGCTGCGCAGAGCAACAACGTTGCCACATCAGCGGCGTTGTGTGGCGTGACGGCCAGTTTGACGGCACCGTCACTCAGCGCGGCGCAATCTTCGAGCAGTTCATGCATAGTGTTTATGCTAGGAGTGCCGCTGACATCGTGGTGGCTGACGATAGTGGCACCAAGATTGGGTAGCTTGCGGCGCGACAGCAGTACTTGCTTAGCGCCCGGATGGCGCAGTTCTACGTCAACGTAGTCGTTGTGGTCAAGGGCGTTTGTGGTGACGCGGAGTATGGTGGTGGCGTAGTCGGCTGCGTGCAGCTGCCCTTTGCCGCCCTCGGCGGCGGAACGTATGGTGAACAGCAGTGGTTTATGGGTGATTTCTTTTATCATCCGGGCAGTGGTTTCCACTTTGGGAGTGTTTGCTAGTTCGGTGAAGTGATCGGCGCGCCATTCGATTAGATCGGCATCGGTGGTGGCAATAGCGGTAGCAGTTTTGTTGATGGCTTGTTGGGTGGTTCCGGTGATCGGTACTATCAGCGCGGGGCGCGTTGAAGAATGTTGCAAAATGCCCACTTGAGTAATCCTACTCGTTGAGTGTTGTTCGGGTGAGTTGGCGATCTGTTAACCCAATCCTTAGGGCTGATGAGTGAGCGGCCGAACAAATCAATCCAGAGGCAGTCCGTTTTTGTAAAGCGCATACTAATTATTTTTGTGTAGCGCAAAGTCAACCGAAAATCAGAATTAACACTACGGTTGCGAGCGCCACAATGCCACAGATGACAGCGCGTACGATCATGCCTTTGCGTCGCACCTCTTGCCAAGCGCGGTTGCGCGGCATATCGAATGTATAGCGCATCAATCCACCAAGCCGTATAGTCGATCACCGGCATCCCCGAGACCAGGCACTATATAACCTTTCTCATTGAGCTGTTCATCCACGCCAGCTACTACGAGTGTTAGGGTGAGATGCAATTTATCAGACAGCTCATGGCAGCGGGCTACGCCCTCGGGGGCTGCCAACAGGCAGATGGCGGTTACATCGGAAGCTCCGCGATTAGCCATAAACTCAATCGCTGCGGTCAGTGAACCGCCGGTGGCTAACATCGGGTCAAGTATAAACACTTGCCGTCCGGCAATATCTGCGGGCAACCGTTCTGCGTAAGTGAACGGTTCCAAGGTCTCTTCATCGCGCACCATACCAAGGAACCCAACTTCGGCTGCTGGAATCAGCCGAGTGATCCCCCCCAACATACCCAAGCCGGCACGCAGAATCGGTACTATCAGCGGATACGGATCGGCCAACCGCACTCCAACAGTCGGTGCCACCGGAGTGGTGATTTTCCAAGGGGCGGTGCGCACATTGCGCGTTGCCTCATACGCCAATAGCGTAACTAACTCGTCCACAAGTTGTCGGAACACTGGTGATGGAGTTTCGCGGGCACGCAGTCGGGTTAGTTTAGTGGCTACAAGTGGATGGTTGGCAACAATCAATTCCATGTCTCTAACTCTAGTATCCGGTGACAGAAAATTCGTAGCAGGGTGGCACTTCTCAATCCGCGTTGAGCGCATTATTCTCAATTAGCGGTGGCTTATCTCACTGGTTTACGATTTGGGGGTGGTCAAATCGCCGTATCTCTGCCACGATATAAAGAGTGAGAGGACAAACGATGCGCGATTACGATGATGAGTTGGCGGATATTGATGATGATGCCGACTTACTTGACGACGAGTTGGATACCGATGACGATGAAGCGTCGGATGATTTTGACGACGGTGAGGGCGAGGAAGACGACTATGAGGATGCCACCGCCGACGAGATTGACTTCGTAGTTGCGCTCTATCGGGAGGACGGCCAGCCTAACGTGGTACCGATGGCGTTTGCGCTCGCTAACGACCTTGATGACCTGATTACTATGCTGCGTCGCTTCCCAGGTGATGCCGGCGCTACTGGAGTGGTGTCGATAAACGGCGAATTTTTTATGATGGCTCGGGTGCGCGGGCGCGATGTTCGAGTGTTGCTGAGCGACGCAGTAGCCGCTAACTTCTGGCCGATTGCCCGGGATGTCGCAGATTTCTTGGGGGCTGACATCCCCGGTGAAGATGACGCTTCGGAACCACTGGGCGACCTTGGACTATTCGCAGATGTCGGTTTACGTGAATTTGATATGGAAACCATCATCGGAGATTACGAAGAAGATTCCGATGAGATGGTACGTCGGGTTATCAAACGTCTCGGGTATGCAGCACCGTTCGCGGCCGCCGTGGAGAACAAAGCCTGAACTGGTAGCGCATCACGGCGCTATTCAACTCCGCCAAGCTTTCCAAAGCCGGGCGTTGAGTGCCACAGGACGTAAAAGTGCTACCTCATGTTCAGATTTTCGCGTATAAAGGCATCCAGGGTGCCGGCGGACATTGTCCAGACTAGATATCCGGCAGTGCGCAGTTGGGCGATTTCGGCAATGAGCGCGCTGTCTAAGTTAGCTGCAGCGCGATTTTCAGGCCCACTTAGTTCGGTTAAGAACTCGGTGGGAGTGATTATAGGCAGAGTTGGATCTTCGCGAGTGAGGAAAGTGGGTAGCCAACGCAGCACGGCAATGTCGGCGAAAGTGTCACGGTAGGCATCGCGTACCAAGTGTTGCCGAGTGTTCTGGTGGGGTTGGTATATGGCGGCTACCCCTTTGTGCCCGGCGTGTTTGGCCACTTCGTTAGCGATAGCGAGCGATGCGACCACTTCGTCAGGATGATCTACATGATCGGAGTAAAGCCCGTCGGCTAACTGCTCGGTGCGTCGAGAGACACCAGGGAACGAGTTGATGGCGGACAACAAGTCGTCTGCTGCTACGGTGGGTAGCATTTCGCGTAGCGCGGCCAGCGCAAGAGTTGCATCATAGCGGCGCACTGCTCCGACGAGAGCGACGCGCGAGTCGGGGGTCAATTGTTCAATAACTAACCGACATTGACTGCGAAACTGATCAAAGGCTAGGTAATAGTCGTTTGCAGTGGGGTAACTGTCGGGGTGATCCCAACTTACTGCGGTTATCACCGCTAGCCAAGGGTGAAATGCTAAAAAGTTGTGGTCATATTCGTCGGCCTCATAGACGAAAAACTGAGCGCCGTCCTGATAGCTACCAGACGCGCCCCAGGGCGGAGTACCGCCAATAATGTATGCGGCGGGAATGGCGAGTTTGTGCAACACCCAGACGAGCATAGACGACGTGGTGGTTTTGCCGTGAGTGCCAGCCACCGCCACCAATTTGAGATCGCTGTCTGCGATGAGATACGCAATGAGTTCATCCCGTTTGCTCACTTTGAGCTTCAATTGCTGCGCAGTGACTAGTTCGACGTGATCGGGCGGTAGGGCGGAGGTGTGTACGTACCAATCGATACCGTCACTTTTAGCGATGTCACGTAAAAACGTAGCGTCTTGGTTGCCGAGACTGAGGGTAGCTCCTTTTCCGGTGAGGTCAGTGGCATCACCAAACCCGGCATCAGAGCCGTACACGGTGTGCCCCAAGTCGATTGCCACTCTGGCGAGCGGACCGATTCCAGACCCCAAAACCCCTGAGAAGAAAATGCGCATATCTCCATTATTCCTGGTGACGGGAGTTCAGACGAAGTGACTGAACCATTCGGTACCGCTAAAGAAACGCTTCGGAACGGGTTCTCGGGTAAGTAGCTATCTTCATATGGGTGAGTGATCGCTGCATCTGCTTAACTGGCGTTCTTTTGTCGATAGTTCGCACTGCGGGGGTGTTCGTATCGTCATTGCGAGCGAAGCGAAGCAATCTAGTTGGTAGCGTAAAAGCTTTGGATTGCAGCGCCGTCTGTGACGGCTCGCAGTGACGGGTGGTGAGTAGGGTTTCGGGGGGTTCCCGTCATTGCGAGGAGCGTAGTGTTGTGAGTGGTTCGAAAGCTGAAGCGGATAAGGGGTTCCCGTCATTGCGAGGAGCGTAAGCGACGAAGCAATCCAGAAAAGAAGTGTGTTCGGAAAGCAGGGTTAGCTGCAAACTTTCACTTAACTTAATGTGGGGAAAGGTATCGTAAAAACAGCAAAACACTTAGGGATGCGCTGGTTTTCTCTGCACGGCATCTGGAACGTAAGGTTCGAGCGATCTTCTCTTATCCCGCCCGATGTCTCGATGAAGTACACCGAGAAAATCAGTGCATCCTTAAGTGATTTCGTACGATTTCACCACGCTTCTACTAGGAAACGATGCTGTTAAAGTTTCGAGTTAATCAAGTCGTTATTTTGATGATTTGGAGTATGCCAGGTAAATCAGCGGGGTAGAATCTAGTGGTTATGCGCCTATGCGGTTTGGAGTCCGAACCCGTCGAAAGGAAAGTCACAAATGGCAAAGTATGTTTACGATTTCGCAGAGGGTGACGCTTCGATGCGCAACCTTCTCGGTGGCAAGGGTGCAAACCTCGCCGAGATGACCGGATTAGGGATGCCGGTGCCGAAAGGATTCACCATCAGCACTGAGGCTTGTACGCAGTACTACAAGGATGGCGAGCAGATTTCTGAGACGATTATCTCCGAAATCATGGGTCACATCTCCAAACTGGAATCCGATATGGGCAAGAAGTTTGGTGATTCTGAGAATCCGTTGCTAGTTTCGGTGCGTTCCGGTGCTCGGGCATCCATGCCAGGCATGATGGACACCATTTTGAACTTAGGTCTTAACGACACCGTCGTCGAGACCATCGCTGCTAAATCTGGTAACCCGCGTTGGGCATGGGATTCATACCGTCGTTTCATTCAGATGTACTCCGATGTGGTGATGGAGGTTGGTAAAGCATATTTCGAGAAGCTCATTGATGCGATGAAAGAAGCGCGCGGTGTCACTCTCGATACTGAGTTGAGCGCAGACGATCTGAAAGAGTTGGCTTCCCAATTCAAGCTTGAATATCAAGCTAAGATCGGTGAGGACTTCCCATCCGATCCGATTGAGCAACTTTTCGGTGCAGTTAAGGCGGTGTTCCGTTCTTGGGATAATCCGCGCGCCATCTACTACCGTCGCATGAATGACATCCCCGGTGATTGGGGAACTGCCGTCAATGTGCAGTCCATGGTTTTCGGTAACTTAGGTGATACTTCCGGCACTGGTGTGGCGTTCAGCCGTAACCCTGCTACCGGCGAGCGTGGTCTATTCGGCGAATATTTGATGAACGCACAAGGCGAAGACGTAGTGGCCGGGGTGCGCACTCCGCAAACTATCGACCAACTGCGCGAGCAGAACTCAGCGGTGTATGAACAGTTCCAAAAAATTGTGGATAATTTGGAAGACCACTACCGCGATATGCAAGACATGGAGTTCACCATTGAAGACGGCAAACTTTTCATGCTGCAAACCCGCAATGGCAAGCGCACTGCCGCCGCCGCGTTCAAAATCGCCTGTGACTTAGTGGATGAAGGCCGCATCGACGAGAAGACCGCCGTCGCCATGATCGACCCGAAGCAGATTGATGCCTTGTTGCATCCGCAGTTCGATGTCACTGAATTGGCTAGCGTCCCAGTGATCGGTAAAGGTTTACCTGCTTCGCCGGGTGCTGCCACTGGTGGCGTGGTGTTTACCGCTGAGAAAGCTGCTGCCGAAGGCAAGCTCGGTAAAAAGGTGGTGTTGGTACGGCTGGAAACCACCCCGGAAGACATTGAGGGGATGCATTACGCGCAAGGCATTCTGACGGCGCGCGGCGGTATGACCAGCCATGCTGCCGTGGTGGCGCGCGGCATGGGCACTTGTTGCGTCTCTGGTTTGGGGGAAATTAAGTTCGGTGTTGACGCTACCAGTTTCACACTCGGCGGCAACACTTATCAGGAAGGTGACTGGATTAGTTTGGATGGTTCTACCGGCAATGTGTACGGACAGCAGATTAAAACAGTCCCAGCGCAGATTAGTGGCTATTTTGGGCGCGTCATGGAGTGGGCTGATAGGTATCGGAAACTGAACGTGCGTACTAACGCTGACACTCCAGCAGACGCTAGGCAGGCTCGTGAGTTCGGCGCGGAGGGTATCGGTTTGACACGCACCGAGCACATGTTTTTTGAAACCGACCGTATCGCTGCCATCCGCGAGATGATCGTGTCGGAGACGTTGGTGCAGCGCAAGGCTGCGTTGGCCAAACTATTGCCGATGCAGCGCGGCGACTTTGAGGGCATCTATGAGGCGATGGAGGGGCTGCCGGTAACGATTCGGCTGCTGGATCCGCCGCTGCACGAGTTCCTACCGCACACCGATGAAGATATAAAGGCGCTGGCTGCCGAGATGGGTATCTCTTTCGGGCAGTTGCAGGCTAAGGTTGTCAGTTTGCATGAGTTCAACCCGATGATGGGTCACCGCGGTTGCCGGCTGGATGTCACTTTTCCTGAAATCGGCGAGATGCAGACGCAGGCTATTATCGAAGCCGCTATCAACGTACAACGTCGCCATCCCGAATGGAAGCTGGAACCTGAGATCATGGTTCCGCTGGTGGGCGAGAAGAAAGAGTTGGCGTTCGTCAAGAAGATCATCACCGACACCGCCGACAAGCTCATCGCGGAATCTGGCATCGAACTGCATTACAAAGTGGGCACAATGATTGAGATTCCGCGCGCCGCGTTGACTGCCGACGAAATCGCTGAAGAAGCCGAGTTCTTCAGCTTCGGCACCAACGATCTCACGCAGATGACGTTTGGTTTCTCGCGCGATGATGCGGCAAAGTTCCTTGACTCCTACTACGAGACCAAGATTTATGAGTCCGACCCGTTCGCCCGGCTCGACCAAGTGGGTGTCGGTAAACTTGTTGAATTGAGCGTGCAACTCGGCAGGAAGACCCGTCCCGATATTAAATTGGGTATCTGTGGTGAGCACGGTGGCGACCCGTCGTCTATCGAGTTCTGCCATCGCACTGGGCTAAATTACGTGTCCTGCTCTCCGTTCCGGGTGCCGGTGGCTCGGCTAGCCGCTGCACAAGCGGCCTTAAAGGATGCAAAGTAAGTTGTTGCGCTATGTTGTTTGGATTATGACGGGGCGACACTTAAGCGAAACCCTCAACTAAGCGTCTAGACGGGAACCCCCGCAATCCATAGGGAATGCGGGGGTTTCCGGTACCCTAGGCGGTAGCTACCGCAGTGCTACTGGGGTGGTTTATGTGCATTTACCAACGACGTGTGGCAGCAGTACGGAGAGGAACGGTGATGACAACCTGGCAGATCAGCTATGTGCTCGGCAACTGGATGCTGCTTGCTGGCTCTCGTGCTGCCGTCGCAGTGCAGCCGTCAGTGGATGTTCATGAGGACGGCATCAAACGTGCGCTAGACGATCTCTATGACATCACCGATTTAGCTACGCTTGCGCGGCGACTTCGGGAATGGGATCCGGCGTTGCTAGTCGATTTGTTACTCGTCGGCGACGATAAAGATAAAGTGACGGCGGTGGTGCGCGGTAACCTCAAAGTTTATGACGCGGTTAGTGGGTTAGTGTTGGCTGATGGCGGTGGTGGTGTCGTTTGGCAGTTAGTCCCGAGTAACTCCAACAGGTTGCGCATTGATTTCGAAGTTCCCGCTGGCGGTACAACTTGGGCGGAGATGGAATCCCGGATAGTAAAAGCTGCGGTTTTGGAGATCAACGCCGGGGAGCGCTCTATTATGCTCCCAGCAGCTCAGCTACCAGTTACTGCCGCACTGACGACGGCTGCGAGTGCTACTGCGCCGAGTATGCCTAGTACACCGAACGCTAGTTTTCAGTTAGCCCCGGTTATGGCAACGCCGAGTGTTGCTGTCCAAGTTCCAGATGACGTTACGCAGCTAATACCAGCAATCAACAGCGCGTTGCTATTCGAACCGACCGCAGTTGGGATGCCGCAAACGGTAGTACCTGGTGCCGTCTTTAACGGGGAAACTGCAAAACCAGTGTCTCCCACGCTGCCGGTGACGCTTCCCGCGCCATGGCCTCCAGCGGAATGGACACAACAGTCTCCAGCTACGGCGCCTTCTACCGTGCAACTACCAGTGGTGCGGGCTTTACTCGCTTTCTCTGATGGGCGCGTGCTACCGCTCACCGGTTCAGCGGTCATCGGGCGTTCGCCGCAGGTTGCGCTAAATGATTTGGCGACACCTATCAAGGTGCATAGCCCCAATCGAGACGTTTCCCGTACTCATATGCGTATCGATCCGCAGGGTGGCGCTTGGCTAGTGTCCGATCTCAACTCTACCAACGGCACTTTAGTGCGTCGGCAAGGTGAAGCTACCGTTGTAGCAACCGGTGGTGCGCCGGTGTTGGTAACTTTCGGTACGCTTATCGCCTTAGGTGACAATGTGGTACTTCGTATTGATCCGCTACATTCCTAATATTTGGAGTACCGGTACTCTTCGAAAAAGACGTTTCCTACCCGCCACGCGGGTAACGAGCCACTTACACCGTTAACCGGGCAGAACCCTAAAAAGGGAAACTCGAGTGACATACCGGTTAGTTTCAGTGTTTTTGTGTGAGGGTAGCGGGTAGGGTTGGGGTTGTTTGGTGATGTGTTGGTTTCGGGGGAACACTGATGGAAACGCCACTTATACCGACTCGGGTTGTGTGGCGTGGTTTTAGGTGGTTTTTGTGTTTTCGGGTGTTGGTTTTGTCTTTTCTGGTTGCGTTGTTTTTTCCGTTGTCGATGCGGTTTGTTTCGTCGCGGATTGTTTTTTCTGCGGCAGGGGTGCGGGTAAACGGGTCGGTATTGTTGGCGGCGGGTGTGGTGGTTGTGATGCTTATCGCCCAGTTGTTTCTGTTGGTGGTGTTGTTTGAGTTTGTAAGGGTGCGGAGTGGTGGTGTTAAAAAGCCGTTTTGGAGGGCTTTTGGTGGGTTATTCGGTGTGGGGTGGTTGCTTGTAGTTTGTTTCCTGTTCATTTCGTTGCTTTATGGTTTGTTTGCTGTTTTGGTGTATCGCATCCTCGAACTCGTCATATTTTTTGAGCAAATTAAAGGTGTGGTCAATGCCTTTACGGTATTTTTCACTTGGGTTTTAACGCCGTTGGTGTTGAATATCGTTTTTACGTATGGGTTGGGTCGAGAGACTGTGTGGCGTAGCTTAACTAAGGGTGTCGCCATACCAGCACGCCGTTACGTTAGGTTTTTGGTGGCTGCTGCTGTTACGTATGGTTTCGGTTGGCTTGTTGTTTTGCCTTTCCGTTATGTTTCGGCAAATTTGCTTTTGGATAGTTTTTACGTGTTTTTACATGCCTTGATTGGGGCGGCGGCGCTTACTGTGGCGTTTGCTGTTTTTTATGAAAGTGAGCCTAAGTCTCGGCTTTGGATTCCGAAAACGAAGGCAGTGAGCGTATCGGAGACAACTGGAGGCGCAACGGGTTTGGTGTTACGCGCAACCGGTAGTTCTGGTAGTTCTGGTGGTTTGGTAGGAACGGGGTTGGTGAGATCGTTGGGTGGTGGGGTTTTGTGTGTTGCGTTGGTGGTTTGCATACTGTTTAGCGTTATACCCAATGCTTTTGCGGTTGATTTCGTTATGGATGCTGACACTGATTTTGAGCGTAGTGATGATGTAAATGTTTGGGAAGAGATACAGGAGCAGAGTGCGGTAATTCTTAAAGATCCTCGTTTGTTTGTGGAGGTGGATGATTTTGGGTTGCAGGGTGCGGAGGTTTATCACGACCGTTTCAGTAGGACGTTTTTACTTGAGGATGGTAGTTATGTGACTAGGATCTCAGATGAGCCGCTTACGTTTACTGATGGTAGTGGTGTGGACAGAGATATTGATAATACTCTTGTTGTTTCGGGGCAGGGTTACCGGAATAAAGCGAATGGGTATAGCTTGTTGTTGCCGGGAGCGGGTGAGGGGGTTAGTATCCAGATTGCTGGGGTGACGTTGCAGCTTGTGCCGTTGTTTGGCGAGTTAAGTAATGGTGTTGCGGTAGAGAATGCGATTCGGTATAACGGGGTTGCTGCTGGCATCGATTTGCAGTATACGGCGGCTGGTTCTTTAGTTAAAGAAGATATTATTCTCAATTATCCCACGGAGTTTGCGTCATTTTCGTATGAATTGAAGGCGCAGGGTGTTGTTTTTGAGGTTGTGGGTGATGTTCTTTACGGGTTCGTTCATGGGCAAACTGAGCCGACTTTCACTATTAAGGCTCCGGTTATGGTTGATGCGTCGGGTGTTAGTTCGGATGCTATTGTTTTGACGCTTGACGGGAATGTTTTGAGTGTAACGCCTGATTCTGGGTGGCTTGCTTCACCTGAGCGTGCCTATCCGGTCACCATTGATCCAGCTTATAGTTTGTCGCGTACGGCGCTTACTTATGGCACGGTGCAGGCGTATGCTGGGCCGGCATCTGGGCCGAACACGGAACATCGCCAGAATCCGTATTTGTTTGTGGGTTTGGAGCGCGGTGATCTTATAGGGGTGGAACAAGACGGTGAGTGGATAACGTATGGGCAGTCTTGGACGTATGTGAAAATTGATGACATTGCTCCGTATATTTCGGCGCTTCCCGATAATGCTATTTTGTCGGCGAGTTTGAGTGCATATAAATATTCTGGGGCTGCGTCGCCTGCTAGGGCTGTTTGCGCGAAAATGATTGCGGGTGATTGGGGTGGTGATGGGAGGTTTACTTGGAATAATCGCCCGTTTGGTGGGGCTTTAACTGATTTGGCGAACGCTCAGGATGTGTCTGGGGGGAGTAGGTGGGTGACTTGGGATATTACTGACGCATTTAAGGAATGGTGGCGCGATCCGTCGTCTAATAGGGGTGTCATGCTTACTCCGTTGGATGAGTCTCAGGCTGCTGTTGCTCTTTCTAGTGATGGTAATGTTCATGGCGGTGCGCCGCTTTCCATTGATTTGCGTTGGAGTGTACCTAACGCTATTGATGAGCAACTTGCATTGGGAGCACCGAATGTGAATCTGCGTCCGTTGACGTACAAAAATGTGTCTGGGTTGCAAAACTTCACCGGGCTTTTCGCTGATGGGCAAGTTCGCCCCACGTTGCAGGTTGATTACGCTTTAAATGATGTTGTTAGTGGGGTGTATTCGTCCGCTGATTATGGTAGGACGTACCCTGATTCTGATTTGTTTTCAGATGAGGTTCCGTTCACTCTTGGCTGGTATGACTTGTTTGAAAGTAATTGGCAGAGCGAGCTTTTTTACCCGAATCAGGTTACGTTGAACACGTTGTATGCCGTTTATGCTCAGGGCACGGTTACTCAAACTTTTGCTGATGCTGTTATCGGTGAGCAGACGGCTATTGGTAAAAGCGACGATTTTATTATTTACCAACTCCGTAGCCAGGATACTTTGCCGTTTGTTGCAAATTTTTATGGTGTTACTCGGGAACAGATCGTTAGCGATAATCGTACCGGTGATGATTTGGCTATGCCCGGAAACACTATTTTTATTCGTAATCCGCAAAAGAATGCGACTGTTGCGTATAGCCGCCCGGATAATCTGACGTTGGAACAGAAACGCGCCATAATTTATGCGAATATGGGGCGTAGTCAAACTTCGGAGTTTGATATTGAGCCGGTAAATATGAATACGGGTAATTTTTACTTTGAGAGCGTTGATGCGGAAAATGCGGAGTATAGCGACAGTTTCAAACTGATGCGAACGTATAACTCGCTTAGTGAAAAATCTATGGGGTCTTTTGGGTATGGGTGGAGTTTTGAGTACCAGCAAACACTTACCGGGAGAACTGATGGCGGGATGACGTTGCATGATGGTGATGGGAAACAGCTCATTTTTCCGAGTTCTGGTGCGGGTTGGTTGTCGCCAACGGGACACAATCTTGTTCTTACGAAGTTTGATGATGTTGACCAGCATAAGGTTCACTATGAAATTAGGGATGAAAATGGTGTAACTCGTAGTTTCGATAGCTACGGTATTTTACGTAAAATCACTGATGAAAAAGGTTTTGTTACCACAGTTAATTACACCGCTGATTATAGGTTGACGGGTGTTACGACGGGAAGTGGGCGAACCTATAGCTTTACGACAAACGTTGATGGGCTTATCACTTCGGTTACTCTGCCGAATGGTGGTATTTTGCGGTATGAGTACAGTAGCGACGGATTTTTAACAGCTTTCATAAACGCTGATAATGAGCGCGTTCTTTACGTTTATGACAGTAATGCGCAGTTGTCTGAATGGTTCGATGGGCGCGGGTTACGTGTTATCAGAAACGAATACGATAACGAGGGTCGTGTCGTTAAACAAACTGATGCGGCGGGTGGTGTTTCTGAGTTGACGTATTCGCTTAACCAGACAACGTTGAAAAACGCCGAAAACTCAACTGTGGTTTACGAATATGATGCGCAGTATCGCACCACGAAAATTGATGATGCGGGTAACGATGTTACGAAGACTTGGGATGTTAATAATCGGCAGACCTCTGTTACGGACAAAACGGGTAGCCAAACCTGGTATGCTTATGATTCAAAAGGCAACGTTACGAAAGAAACGCGCAGTGATGGCAGTTATCGTGAAGTTGTTTATAACGCGCAGAATAAACCGATCAGCGTCCGCGATTTTGATGCGGCGGTAACGCAGAACTTTTATGATGCGAACGGTTTCTTGAGCAAGGTGAAG
Source organism: Propionibacteriaceae bacterium (assembly GCA_031267295.1). Lineage (GTDB taxonomy): Bacteria > Actinomycetota > Actinomycetes > Propionibacteriales > Propionibacteriaceae > WRGV01. The sequence goes on from JAIRZI010000007.1 coordinate 19,725, forward strand.
AAACCTGATGGAACTGAGGTGAAATACGCCCATGACCAGTACGGTCGAGTAACTTCAATAACTGATGGCGAGGGTGGCACCACATCTTTTGCTTACAATGGTCTTTCTTCCATGGTGATGACGGATGCGTTGGGTAATAGCACCACGTTTTACTATGACGCGATGGGTAGGTTGGTTAACGAAGTTGACTCGTTGGGTGTTGAACATAAAACGATGTACTCCTTAAATGGTAAGAAGATTGGTGTTTGGGAAACGGGCGGGGTGTTTGAGGAGTATGAGTTTGATGCTGCCGGTAACTGTGTAGCGGTTATTGACGCGAACGGAAATAAGAGTGTTTTCACTTACAATGCGTTAAATCAAATGGTGAAAGCGCAGAATCCTCTTGGTGTGGTGCTCACTTATTCTTATGACTTGTTGGGCAACCGGCTTAGCGAAAAAGATTCTTTAGGTAATGAGACTAGATATGAGTACAACAGTTTCGCTCAGGTAACGAAAATGATTGATGCTGCCGGTGATTATGTAAGTAATGAGTATTCGAGTGCCGCTCAGTTGGTGAAAACTGTAGACAAGCAGGGCAATATAACAACTTATCAATATGACCCGGTTTTGAACCTGCCGATAAAGATTGTTTCGCCTGCGGGAACGTTACAGTACACGTATGACAGTGTGGGGAGAATGACCACACTCACTAACCCGGATGGTACGAGGGAACTGTATAGTTACGACATTTTGGGACGCATAAAAAGCGTTACTTCTGTTAGTGGGCTGGTCACTTCTTATGAATACAACTCGAATTCTCAAGTGAGCCAGGTCAGTGACAGTGCGGGGCGTGTTGTGGTGAATGTGTATGACTTACTGGGGCGCCTTACTGCTACGACTGATCCGTTGAATCGCGTCCAGGCATATGAGTATGATTCGGTGGGTCGGCTTGTTAAACAAACAGCACCGGGTGATTTGGTTAGCGTTTTTGGTTACGACACTGCCGGTAATTTAGTTTCGGTTAACCGTCCGGATAATGAAACACTTCGTTACGTTTATGACAATAATGGGAATCTGAGCGCGCAGTTAGACGCAGCGGGAAACAGAACCGAATATAGGTATAACGCTGTGAATGAACTGTTGGCGGTGATTGATGCGTTGGATGGCACGCTCACTTTCGCCTATAACGGGAATCAGATGCTCACAGAGCAAACGGGAGCGTTGTCGCAGCGAACAAAATATGAATATGACAAGCTGAATCGTTTGGTGAAAATTGTTGACCCTAACGCTAATGTGAGCCAGTTTGAATATGATAAAAACGGTAACGTTACGGCAGTAGTAGCCGCTGATGGCACTCGTGAATTGAGTGAATATGACAGTGCGAATCGGGTTACGAAAATTACGGATGGGGAGGGTCTGGTTACAGCGTTTTCGTATGATTCGGGGGGACGTAAAGTTCGGGAGTGGGACAATGCGGGGCATGAAACACGCTATGAATATAACAGTGCTGGGCAGGTTATAAAACAGACAGATTCGTTGAACCGTAGCGCGTTTTATACCTATGATGTGGCAGGCAATCTCATCAAAACTGTTGATTTTAATGGTGATACTACTGAGTACACCTATGATTTGTTGTCTCGCCCGGTGGCTGTGAAAAGTTTCGATGGGCGTCTCACCACGTTTACTTATGATGTGGTGGGCAATCTGGTAAAACAAACTGACGCGGACGGGTTGAGTAACGAGTACGAATACGACAAGTTGGGGCGAGTTCTTAAAGCGCTTGACCCAGCGGGGCAGGAAACAGCCTATTCTTATGATGCGCTTGGAAACCTGATACAAACTCTGAACCCTGATGGCACACAAAATAGTTATGTTTATGATGCGTTAAACCGGACGGTGGCTTCGGTTGATGGTAAGGGTAACAGTGTTAGTTATGGTTATGATGCTTCTTCACGCCTGATCTCCACAACTGATCGTGAGGGTGCAACACGCGAATATATTTATGACCTTGCGGGTAATGTGACGAAAAGTAAAGATCCGTTTGGGTTTGTGAGCGAGTATGTTTACGATGCGCTGCATCGGGTTTCTAAAATCATTTCCCCGCTGGGGGCTGAAACGACCTATGTTTATAACAAGCAGAGCATGGTTATAAAAGAAACTGATGCTTTGGGTGCGTTAACTCAGTATTCATACACGCTTGACGGGAATCTGAGTGCAACAACTGCCCCGAGTGGTTTGGTGAACAGTTACTTTTATGACGCTGTTGGGCGGGTTACGAAAGTGGCGGATAGCACGGGTTTGTTTAGAGAAACTGAATACGATGTTTCGGGTAATGTGGTTTTAGAAAGCGACCAAAATGGTGCGGAAGTTGTTTACAAATATGACAATATGCATCGGGTTACGCAGATCGTGAATCCGCTCGGTGCGCCAACTTTGTATGAGTACGACGAGCGCGGGAATCTTATCAATTCGGTTCTTCCAACAGGCGCAGAGATGTCGTACACGTATGACATTCTTGACCGGGTGTTGACGGGGACGAAGTCGTTAAGTGAACCCGTAAGTTACAGTTATGACGCTATGGGGCGGGTGGTAGCAGTCACGCAGGGTGAGAAAACGTATTTAAGTACTTATGATGCGAACGGTAACGTTCTCACTCAAACTAATCCGTTGGGCGATAGCGTTTCTTATACCTATGACAAGAACGATGGGGTTGTTACGGTCACGGATTTTAATGGTGGTGCGTCTAGTGTCAAATATGATCTGGTTGGGAGGGTCATAGAAAATGTTGATGCGTTGGGTGGAACCGTAACCACACAATACGATTCCGCAGGTAACATTACTGAGCGGACGGATGCTTTAGGGTTCACGTCAACATACACCTATGACTTATTAAACCGGCTTACAGGAATGACAGACTCTGGCGGCCGGACAGCGCATTACACATATGACATGAGTGGAAACCTGAGTCAGAAAACCATCGCGGCAAGTAGTAACAGTTTCGCGACATTGGGAGAAGCAACCCAGTATCGAGGCGAGATACAAACCACGAAATATAGTTACGACCCGCACGGTAATTTGACTGAGATAATCTCACCGTCGGGCCGCATTGAACGGTTTGAATACGATATTTCTTCCCGCCTAACCACCACTATCAAAAGTGATGGTAACAAAATTGAATACGATTACGATCTGTTAAATAACCTTCTGACGAAAAGTTTCGATGGTGTGGAACGAGCGGTCGTTTACGCCTATGATGCTTTAGGCCGTCGGCTAAACATGGCAGATGCGAGCGGAACAACTAGTTACACCTATGATGCGGCTGGACGCTTAGCTACAGTTACTAGCGGGGATGGTAAAACTCTTTCATATTATTACGATGATTACGCTCGAATGTCTGCGGTCGAATACCCTGACGCTCGAATAGTGGCTTACGAGTATGACCTTGCTGATCGGCTAATCAAAGTTAGCGATAGTGTGAACGGTGAAACGCTTTACACCTACGATAAAAACGCTAACGTGTTGCTTTGCGAGCGAGCATCCGGTGTTATCACCAAATATGTTTATGACACGCTGAACCGGTTAACCAGTATCAGCAACGAAACTGACGGAAAAGTGTTTTCTAACTTCAGTTACACCTATGATGCTGCTGGGCAGATTTTGAGTGAAACCGCTGAACAAGACGACCATAGTAGTGAAAAAACTTTCACTTACGATGCGGCTGGGCAGTTAAAGAAATATGTGGAGATACTAGATGGTGAAACAACCATCACTTCGTATAGCTACAATCAGTTCGGGAATCGCATTGCGAGTGTTAAAGGCGAGCAAAATTATCGCATCTTTTATGAATACAACAATGATGGTCAGCTTGTTAAACAAACTAATGATGGTTCGGGTGAAACCATTGAATACAGCTACGATGCTGACGGTAACCTCACAAACAAGACTGTTAATTCTCCCACCACTACGATCGGATTGTTTGCTGCGAATACGCTAACCGAAACCGCTTATTCTTACGATATTGAGAACCGTTTACGGGCCGTTCGTGAGGGTGGAGCGCTACTCATGGCAGCAACCTACGACGGTGACAGCAACCGAGTGTTTCAACTATCACGCACCCTTGTTCCATTCGCTACCACGAAACCCGAACAAGCAGACGGTATAGAAAACGGTTCCACCCCTAACCTTTCCGATACCCCAACTATCACCGACCCATACTTGCAAACCGATGATACGAGACTGCCAAACGAACGCACTCAAATACCATTAACGAACGATAGTAAAACTATCGGCAGCTCGGGGCACTCAACCAGCGATACGACTGCCGCATACAGCTACTATGAGCAAGTTTATGCTGACGCGGCAGACACCATGTTTTGGTACGGGTTCACCCAAGGTATGATCCAGTGGTTCACATTCCTGCAACCCTCTTTCACCATCGAATCAGTTAACTGGTTCAGTGACGCTTGGGAAACCATAACCGATAGTTTCACACTCACGATACACAGCGACTCAGTTGAAAAGTATAACGATAAGGATGTTGCTGCGTTTAGAGCAGCTGGCTTATCCGAGCAAGACATTTACGATATTACGCATCCCCAAACCACTCCACTCAACCAGAATAGTGTTCAACAACCAGGTGGTAATAGCACTCAAAACAGTTACGTTTCCCCCTCAGACGATAAACAGAAACCAGAAAATGCTGCAGAAAACACGATACCGACACTGCCAAATAATGCAGATACTCCGATCACTATCCCAGTGTTCCCGGATGAAACAACACGCATTGATTACGAACTCACTTACTATCTAAACGATGTTTCTTTGCAGAACACGCAAGTAGTTATGGAGTTCGGTAAACGCGATGAAGTGAAAAATGTTTACACCTACGGGTTGGAAAGGTTAAACACTGAACAAGTTGACGGTTCTATTCAAGAGTTTCTTTACGATGGTCGTGGTAGCGTCACGCAAATTCTTTCCGGTACACAGGTAGTACAGAGTTTGACATACGATCCATTCGGTGAAATTACCAGCGGCGCGAACACGAATAACACTATTTATGGCTATAACGCTGAAGAATACAACCCGGTTACCGGTTTGCAATATTTACGTGCCCGCTACTACGCCCCCGAACAAGCCAGCTTCATAACCGAAGACGATACGCTGGGCACGCTCACCAACCTTGTTTCGCAAAACCGCTACACCTATGCAGAGAACGACCCGGTTAATAATCAAGACCCGTCTGGGCATTCACCCCAAAAATCCAGTTATGAATATCAAATGGAAGCCGCAGGCGGCATCAACGAAATATACAACTTTTATGTCGGTAACCAACTACAAAATGGATACAACCATGCAACGTCAGCTTTCTACGGACAGTTAAACACCGCACAAAACACTGACTACACCAGCCTTGATGCTGTGAACAGCATTAGCTCAATCTCGCAAGGAGTCGCAGATTACTACATTAATCGTGCAGTGGATGCAGCCTACGCGGTCGGAGCCACATACGGCTGCACCCCAGGAGGGTTAGTAAAACAAGCCACCGGAACATTCACTTCAGATGTAAACGCTGCCAAAGCTAATGTGAATACCCAAATTACAGCCATTAAAGACAATAAGACACTCCAATACAGCCAGTACCAGGAGTATTTAGCGAAACAAGCCGAACTTGAAAGACGATCACAGGTAGTTTACGGGACAACGACCGGGTTTTGCCCGATCGGCTATGGTGCGGGACTGTGCGGGCCGCTCTCCGCTTCATCACAAGTAAACCCTTACGACCTTGCCGGTTTTGAAACGTTAACAGGGTTTAGCTTCGACTTCTCCCCGAATGCCGCTGACTACTATAGCTGGAGTTTAGGAGCTTCTGAAGTTGTTACGAGAGGGTACAACTATGCTGCGTATGGTTTTAACGTAAGCAAAGTTGGAGAATATGCGATAGTAAAAGGCACCCGGGGCGCTGTCGTGAGCGGCACTCGGTATGCCCTTAAAAACGCCGCCCAATACCCCAACGTATTTAAATACATCGATCCCAAAACCGCAATAAAAACCGCGTTTAACCCTAAAACACTCAGCGGGGCACTGAACTGGGTCGGAACGACCCTAAACGTCGGAATCGGTGTCTACGAAAACATCCAAGAAGGAACCCCAGTACAACGAATCGTCTCAGACGCAATCGTAGACGCTGGCATCAGCGCCGCAACAATAGCGGTGTCTGCTGCCGCCGGTGCTGCTGTTGGTTCAGTCCTACCAGGAATCGGCAACATTGTTGGGGCTGCTGCGGGATTACTCGTCGGTATTGGAAGCTATGTTTTCATGGACGCAGTTAAACCCAACGGTAAATCGCTTTCTGATCGGTTGAAAGAAGGTATCGGTCGGCTGTTTGGCGGATAAAGCCAGCAATATTTGGGATTCAATATTTTCGTAGTTCAAATGAGAGAAAGGGTTGACTAGTGACGGTGGAAAAGGCTAGACAGTTTGTTTATTCTGGATCGGATACGTTTCTGTCCATCGGTTCATTGCTATACATGCTCTGGTGTTATGTGCCTCTTGCGTTCGTGGCGACAGTATTTGGTGTTGTGGTGGGGGGTGGCTCGTTAGTTCTTTGTATCGGTATTGATTTTTTAGTTGTGTTGTATGCAGTTGCTGCGTTTATTCTTAGGGCGAAGTGGAATGCCTATGTGTTTTCGGTTCGTTTTTGGGTGAACGGGTGTTCTTCCATGTTCACTTCGGTGTTCTTCCTGCTTTTAGCTATTCAAATATTGATTTCAGGAGATGGTTTTAGGGGTAGTCCTTATATTCCGTTGTATATAGGGTTGCTTGTGGTTGGCTATTTCGTTTTCGTGTCTGGACTCTTTTTGTTTATTGTGTATCGCATCAGAAATGGGAAGCATGATGCGTCACCGAGTAAATCTACGCAGAGCAGTGTGGCGTATTTCATTGTTGGTGGCGTTTCGGTTGGTGTGGGGCTTGTACGAGTATTTATTCACAGTGTGAGCCAGGAG
>JAIRZI010000015.1 GCA_031267295.1 Propionibacteriaceae bacterium
TCTGCGGTAGCGCGAGCTAAATCGTCGGCTAGCAGTCGAGCTTTAGCGTCACGCAGTTCGCTTTGAATCACCTGCGCTCGCTTAGCCACCCGCGCTTGAGAACCCAACGGTTTGAGTTGCCTACGCACCTCGCTTATCAGATCATTCAACCGTTCCATGTTCGCGCTCGTCGCTTCAAGTTTGCGCTGCGCACGTTCTTTACGCCGTCGATATTTCAACACTCCGGCAGCTTCCTCAATGAAACCCCGATGCTGTTCTGGAGTGGCCGCCAAGATGGCATCCAACTGCCCTTGCCCCACAATGACATGCATCTCACGTCCCATGCCAGTGTCAGATAACAACTCTTGTACATCCAGCAACCGGCAAACCTGGCCGTTGATGGCGTACTCACTGCCGCCCGTTCTGAACAGCGTACGAGAAATCTTCACCTCGGAATAATCGATAGGTAAAACCCCATCAGAGTTGTCGATAGTGAGCGTCACCTCGGCGCGACCTAACGCGGGACGGTTGGCGGTTCCTTGGAAGATAACATCGCTCATTTGGCCGCCACGTAGGCTTTTGGCACCCTGTTCACCCATCACCCACGACAGCGCGTCAACGATGTTTGATTTGCCGGAACCGTTAGGGCCGACGATAGCAGTGATACCCGGCTCGAACAGCAACTGGGTCGCTGATGCGAACGACTTGAACCCTCGCAGAGTCAACGCCTTCAAATACATGTCAACCTCAGGTGTAGCGAACGAACAGGTTAGTTAAATGTGCCATGACAAAACTTACAATAATCTAAGGATTGTCCTTGCTAGTCTACGACTTGGCGCCCCATCTGCGCGGGTTGGGGGGTGCTCTTACGGAATGCCCATAGTTTGTTCACCCCGAAATTGATAGGCGTGGAAACCACCACCGAGAACAACTGCGCCCAAAGTTCCCGCGAACGCCAAGTGCCGATGTTCTCAAATGGCGGGCTGGGAAGATAAATCGGAGATTGCGAATGCGTAAACATTATCTGCAACCCCAATCCGATCACAGCGGCGAGTGCGCCAGCGCCTAGGAACGGCCAGAAGTCGCGCCACCACAACCGTCCGGTGCGCTCGAAAGTGAGCCGACGGTTAAGGCAGTAATTCCAGACGTTGGCGACGAGAAACGATGCTATAAAAACTATGTTGCGATACCGCACCCAGAAGTCGGTGCCGGGGATATTGTAAAGCGGTTGGTCGGCATACTCCGGGCCGCCGTGCAATTTATGTAACAGCACCATGACGGCGATGTTGACCAACACGCCAGACCCGCCCACTAAACCAAATTTGATGAACTCCAGCAGCAGTTGCCATCGGGTTTGGCTGGTTGCCGCCGGGGTATCTGTCGGAGTTGAACTAGTCGCAGTGTCACTCACAATCAGCCAACCTATCATTTAGAGCTACCATATCGTTTGCTTGCGGATGCTGTTGTCGGCTGGCAGTGTGGTCAAACTCCGGTTGACAATGCTCACAAAAAAATGCCGAACGTCCCATGAATGGACGGCGTACTATGGGAGAGCCGCACCGATCACAAGGTTTAGTCTCCCTGCCGTAGGCGTGCAGTTGTCGCGCGAAGTAACCGGCAGCGCCATCAACTCCGACATACAGTGCGTCGAAACTGGTACCGCCAGCAGCGATAGCTGCCAGCAACACTTGCCGCGCCGCGTCCAATAGCTGGCTAATCGTGGGAACATCAAGCTGACAAGCGAGCGTGTCGTAGCGTAAACCCACTTTCCAAAGCGTTTCATCCGCATAGATGTTGCCGATACCAGACACCACCCGTTGATCTAGCAACACTCGCTTAATCGCAGTGCGTTTCTGTGAAATTACCTGCACAAGCGCGTTCTGGTTGAGTTCTGGGTCTAAAAGGTCGCGGGCGATATGCGTCACTTCCGTTGGAAAGTTCGCTCCACCCTGCGACACTGTGAGAAAGCCAAACATGCGCTGATCGACAAACCGCAGTTGCCAGCCGTCCTGCAGCCCGAATACCACCCGCGTGTTGCGAACCAGCGCGGCATCAGCAGTGACGACGTGAAACTGCCCGCTCATGCCCAGATGCGCTAACAGTGCGTCGCCGTTATCGAAAGGTAACCAGAGGTATTTCCCCCGCCGGGCTGGTACGGCGAACACGCGGCCGGTTAAAGTGGCCACAAAGTCGCGCGCGCCCGCCTCATGTTTGCGCACCGAACGTTCATGTAATAACGTCACCTCGCTGATTTGGTGACCCACAATATGGGAAGCTAATCCGCGCCGAATGGTCTCAACCTCTGGAAGTTCAGGCATAGTTTTGTTAACTCAGTTTGCGAATTGATAACCCTCGGCCTGCAACGTCCGAGCGGCATTTTCGGCGGCAATCTGCTCCGCATGTTTCTTGTTGTGCCCCACTCCAGGCTCAAAACTCCGTTCGTTGATTACGGCGCGCGCAGTGAACTCTTTATCGTGATCTGGGCCGGTTTCGCTCAACTGGTAGCCCACGGAACCCAGCCCGTTAGCGGCGGTTAACTCCTGTAATGCAGTTTTCCAATCAAGCCCGGAACCCAGTTTTACAGCTTCTTCCAGCAGCGGTTGAAACACCGCGGTAACCAAACGGCGCGCAGCGCTGGCATCACTTAAATATGCGGCACCGATAAGCGCTTCCACAGTGTCGGCGAGAATTGACGTTTTGTCGTCGCCATGGGTGGAGATTTCACCTTTACCCAGTTTGATTAGCGAACCAATCTCAAGGCGACGGGCAACAGCCGCTAGACTGACGGAACTCACCACAGCGGCGCGTAACTTCGCTAGCCGTCCCTCGGGAAAGTCGGGGTAAGCGCGATATAGCCGCTCGGTGACCACGATGCTGAGCACCGCGTCGCCGAGGAACTCCAAACGTTCGTTGTTGGGGATTTGGCCATGTTCATAAGCATACGAACGATGCGTCAACGCTAGGTCAAACAACTCCGGCTCGATGTGAACATCAAGCTCCGTCAGTAATTGAAAGAAAGCCGACATAAGCCGCGTTACAAGAACTACGCCTCAATCTCAACGACTTGACGCAATTTAGCTTTTGTGCCGTACTGCCCGCACTCCGGGCACATCGTATGCGACGGGTGCTTCGCCTTACAAGCAGGGTTAGCGCACTCAGTTAAAGTAACCAGCGCAGCCTTAAACTGTGAACGCCGCGAACGGGTGTTGCTGCGAGACATTCTGCGCTTCGGAACTGCCATTGTCGCTCTCCTTGAATGGGCACACTAACCGCCGACGTAAAGTCAACCTGATAATCATACGCATAAACGCGCAACCTACCCAATTGGCGGGTTGTCTCTTGTTACCCGAGCACGCTCGCCATGACGCTTATACCTGCCAACACAAGCCGCAACTAAAACAGCAGCAAACGCCGCTAGCCACAACACGCCATCATTAGATAATGCTGCCCACAGTAAAGTGCCACTAGGCGATGAGGCCCCCTCCGGTAAGGCAAATCGCAGTAAAGCGCCGTTAGAAACAGCTTGCAGTGTGTCGCCGATGAAAGCACTGCCAACGTTACGTTCCACGGTTACCGAGAACTCTGAGACGGCACTTTGCGCCAAATCATCTATCCAGCTGAGTAAGAAGTTGTAGCTACCCGGAGCGGCATCATTAGCGGCGGTAAACGTCACCACGCCGTCAACGGTGGCGTGTACTGAACCGACGGACGGTTCGGCGAGCAGTATAACTTCATTGATTATCCCCGTGGTATGCACCACATTTTCAAACACCACTCTCCCGCCAGGAACCACCTTGCCAGCAACCACCCCCTTGGGAACTGTGGGAGGAGCCTGCACCTGCACCTCATATTTGACGGTAAAACTTTGTCCCCAACTATCTACCCAAAGCACCATAAACGAATAATTACCCGCAGCGGCATCACCGGCAGCAAACATCACTCCGTCTGCAACACTGGCGTGTACTGTACCAGCGGACGGTTCGCTAACTACGCTAACTTCGCTGATTTCTGCAGTGGTAAGCGTCATATTTTCAAACAGCACCGTGCCGCCAGGAATCACCTTAGCGGAGAGTACCTCATCGGGAACCACACCACCATCATCAGGAGTCACCTCGCCGGGTGCCACTTCATCGGGAAATACCCCCCCAGAAACCACTTCATCGGGAATCTCGCCAGAGTTCCCGCCGCTAGTAGGCGTTTCATCGGGGAGCACCCCGCCAGAAACCACTTCATCGGGAACCGTCGCGTTGGGAGTCGTCGGCGCAGCCTTTACCTTTACTTCGTATTTAGCGGTAGAAACCTGTTGCAGGTTGTCCACCCACGTCACCACAAACGGATAATTACCCGGAGTAGCTTTATCGGCACTAAACGTCACCACACCGCTAACATTGGCGCTCACCGTACCGGCGGATGGTTTAACGGACACCACAGCTTCACTGATTACCCCAGTGGTACGCACCACATTCTTAAACAGCACTTTCCCGCCAGGCAACACTTCGCCAAAAACTACCCCGTTAGAGACCACCGGAGGAGCCTGTATTTTCACATCATATTCAACGGTAAAACCTTGATTCAGGCTATCTGTCCATACCACTACAAACGAATAATCACCCGCAGCGGCGTTACCCGCCGTAAACCTCACATCGCCGATCGCCGTGACGGCGGAACCCGGAGCACCACCGGCAACAGAACGCCAAGTAACACTCACCGAACCAGCAGCCGGGGAAGTGACCACCTTGCCGGAAACGATCACCCCTTCACTTTTCAAAGCAGTAGAAAACTCCGTAGCTCCCCCAACCGGAATCACCTTAATCCCCGCAACACCAGCAGGTAGTGTGGGTGCCGCCTGTATCGTCACGGTATAGCTAGCAGTAGCCGTTTGGTTCAAGTTATCTGTCCAGGTCACCGCAAAGGTGTATTTGCCAGCCGGAGCGGTGCGGGCGTTAAAAGTAACCACGCCGGTATTTTTATCAACAGCTGCAACCGCAGGCGCAGCAGGAGCGGAAGAGACCACAGCAGATTTAACTACGCCGGTTGTCACTGAACGTTCGGTAAACGAAGCGGTACCCCCCAGGGAAATCTGCGCAACGCCGCCAGTAACGGCGGGAGCCGCCTGCCAGTGTGCAAATAACGTTATACCCGCCGCCGGAAGCTGTACCCGACCACCGCTAGCGTACGAAGTTCCCAAGCCGTTAGCTTGCGTGTTCCAACTAGTAGCAACATAGCCGTCACGAGTGGGAAATTGAGTTGTTACCGGAGCTTCATAAAGCAACGCTCGCTGAGTGTCCGTCGGATTAGGAAGCAGGTTCCGAGCGATGAACCATTCGGTCGTCGGTTCGCCGGTGCCGCCATTAGCGTCATAAACCAATTTGCGAACACCGTGCAACGTGTACGCCGTAGATCCTCCCGCCACTGCGGAACCCCAACCGGCGGAGTCGGAAGTTAACACGTTATCCGCGCCGCGCCACAACCACCAGGCACCAGAAGTACCCACGATATTTGAGCCAAGCGTGATTGAACCGCCACCATTGCCCGGGGCGCTACCGGACTCAAACTCCAGGTAACGCAGCGACGTAGCGGCAAACGCATTATCAGCAATACTTAACGAACTCAACCCGGCAGGAAATACCACCGATGTCAAAGCGTTACTGAAACCGCCAGATGCTTCCTGACGGAAAGCGTTGGCACCGATGCTCAAACTACCAATACCGCTCGGAAACCTGATACTCGCCAAAACGTTATTTTTGCCAGCCGCGTTCTGCCGGAAAGTGTTGTCGCTTATCACCAAAGTCGTTAGCGTCGAGTTCGTTCCGCTAAACGTCAAGCTGGTCACCGCGTTTGCACAACTGAGCTGTGTTTCCTCACCGATCGTAAGGTGCGTAACACCTCTAAGCGTCTCATGTCCCAGATTTATCTTGATAGCTCCGGCGGTGTTTGTGGCTGCCCCGCCACCCTCGCAGAGCATATTTCCACTGATGGCACCGGGAACAGCCGCGTTAGCAGTTCCGAGTGATATAACACCCCCCGCGCCCGCTACGAGCGCTATTAGAAAAACCCCACACCACAAACGTGCCTGAGCCACAGCAAGTACTCGCTGTTTGACGACAGCTAAACGCACTATTGACTCCCTCCAACAGATACCGGGAGAAGGAGTGGGAGATTACTTTCCCCTCACCACCACCAACCCAGACACTTTAATCTGAATATAGCTACTCAAACTGCCCTCAAATATTAACACACCAACTGCTGACTCGAAAGACTAAACAACTTATCAAACAGCACCTAGCACTCGCACACATCACAGTATCTCCCCACCCGCTACGTTCGACACGCATCACTGGGGAGCATACGACAGTTAAAAGAACTAGCTGTTCGCCAGCTCACGCCACAAATTCGTCGTCGCGCTTTGCGCTAACGCCGGTAGTTCCAGCAACCAGGTGTAACCCAACATACGTCTCGACGATACTGGCGGCGATAGCTTTCGGAGTCAGACCCAACCGTCGCAACACCTGCGCGCGGGTGCCGGACGCTATAAACTCATGGGGTACGCCAAACTGTCGAGTGGGGATTTCTATCCCGACGGCATCCATCGCCAACTCTAAACAAGACCCCAAACCACCGATGACTAGGTTATCCTCTATGGTTACCACCAGTTTTTTACCGCGCGTGGCCTCCAGTAAGTCATCAGATATTGGCAGTGCCCATACCGGGTCCACCACAATGGCACCAATGCCCTGTTTCTCCAATGCTTTAGCAACAACCACAGCAGTTGCCGCCATCTCGCCGTACCCGACAAGCAGTACCGCCGCATCGGAGCTGCGCGAAATCACATCAAGCGAGCCGAGACGCGCCACCACTTCAATCTCATCCGGCACTTTATTTTTTGAATAACGCACCATGGTTGGCGCATCGGATACTTGTATCGCTTCCAACAGCGTCTCATGCAAGCGGAGACGATCCCGCGGAGTCGCTAACCTAAGCCCCGGCACCAAAGCGGCCAACGACACATCCCACACCCCATGATGAGTAGCGCCGTCCGGGCCGGTGATACCGCAACGATCTAGCACAAACGTCACTCCAGCATGGTGTAGTGCTACGTCCATCAGCAGTTGGTCGAACGCCCGGTTAAGGAAAGTTGAATATACAACAAATATCGGGTGCAGTCCGGTGGCCGCTAAACCGGCGGCGCTGGACACGGCATGTTGTTCAGCGATACCAACATCAAATACGCGCTCGGGGTGCATCGCGGCGAAGCGTGACAACCCCGTCGGTTGCAGCATGGCGGCAGTGAGCGCCACCACTTCGGGATGATTCTCCCCCAACTCCACCAACTCCTGCGCGAAAGCATCCGTCCAGGTGGCTTTCAGGCTAGCCGATCTCGGTTCACCAGTGGCTTCATTAAAAGCTCCGACGGCGTGGAAGCGTTCGCCGTCGCGCTCCGCTGCTTGGAACCCCTCGCCTTTGCGGGTGATGGCGTGAACGATCACTGGCCCGCCGTACTTCTTGGCCTGCCTAAGCGCTCGTTCCATCGCCGCGATGTCGTGTCCGTCGAACGGGCCGATGTACTTGACACCCAAGTCTGAAAACATCACTTGCGGCACCAACAACTTCTTAGCGGCGGAGCGCATCGCTGTGAAAAAGTCCGCCAGATGATGCCCCAGCAGTGGAACCCGCACAATATTGCGGTTGAACCAATTGGAAGCCAACTTGTAGCGCGGATTCATCCGAATGCCGGTTAACTGGTGTGACAAGCCGCCTACCGTTTCCGCGTATGAACGTCCGTTGTCGTTAACGATGATGACTAGCCGCAGATCGGGTTCTACGGCAATATTGTTCAACGCTTCCCAAGCCATTCCCCCAGTGAGGGCACCGTCGCCCACAACCGCAACGACGCTACGATCTCTCTCACCGCGTAACCGGAACCCTTTCGCAATCCCCTCCGCCCACGATAGCGACGCAGAAGCGTGAGAGTTCTCCACCCAATCATGCGCACTCTCCGAACGCGACGGATAACCTGAGAGACCATCCTCCTGCCGCAGGGTATGGAAACGTTCAGCTCTACCGGTGATGATTTTATGCACGTATGTCTGATGCCCCGTGTCAAAAATGATCGGGTCATGCGGCGAATCGAATACCCGGTGGATAGCTAACGTCAACTCGACTACCCCAAGATTTGGACCCAAGTGCCCTCCGGTGCGGCTCACCGATGTGATAAGAAACTCCCTGATCTCTTTTGCAAGCACACTCAACTGCTGTTGGTTTAAGTTGCGCAGGTCTTGCGGGCTTTTGATTCTCGGTAACAGCGGCACCCTGTCAATGATAGCCGCTATGCACTACTAGCCGTTTGAGCTAGCGCATGATGCACCCAACTAAGCGGTGCTCAGTGCTCGCTTGGCTTAGCTGGATGACACAGCTAACTTGAATTGTTCACTTGTAGAAATGTAGTTGGCAAAAATCCGTAAGAAAGTTTAATAGTAAAAAACTGATTCACAAAAGAATAATTTTTAGTGAAACTACACGGACGTTAGCTCGATGACAACTCTCAAACGCTTTTCAAAACGCATTATTTTGTATGAAAGTTCCACAAACTGCATCTAAAACATTTCATATACTAATTTTCTGTAACAAGATTTTATATCTTTTTTGGATGAGTTGCTGACAAAGTTTGGCACTACCTAGTATTATCTACCGGTATGTAGTGATGCTTGTATGTGCAACGTTGCTTTGCGCGGGGGGCTAGCTAACGAAGAAAGATAAACTCATCGCTGCCGATGACATCCCACCCGGTTGGCAGCCCGGTCAAGGATGGATATGGAGACGAAAGAGTACAAACTCACTGAAGACGAATCACGCATTTGGCGTACCTGGTATTTTGGCTTTGAATATGTCGAAACGGCACTCAACAAAGCGTTAGCCAAGCACGGCATAGATTCAAACGAACTCAGAATACTTACATTATTGATAGAAACC
Organism: Propionibacteriaceae bacterium; assembly: GCA_031267295.1. Taxonomy (GTDB): domain Bacteria; phylum Actinomycetota; class Actinomycetes; order Propionibacteriales; family Propionibacteriaceae; genus WRGV01. The sequence goes on from JAIRZI010000015.1 coordinate 8,950, forward strand.
CCAGATAATCGCCTCCGTATGTCGGATGTGGCGTATGGTGCCAATCGGAGTCCTAGTAGGCTTTCGCACACCGTGACTCGTATGGAACTCCGCGAGCTTGTGGTACGCGAACCCTGCGCTGACGATCGTCGCGGTTCTTGGCTGGTGCTCACCCAAAAAGGTGAAGAAGTGCTACAAGCCGCTTTGGTAGAGCGTTCCAAGCTGGTGCAGGAATATTTCATTGATGTCATCGGACAACGTGATTTCGCAGCTATCGGCAGAGCGATGGGTAAAGTTCTGCGCGCAAATATGCCGGACTATGTAAGAAAAATCAGCACACCAATGGAAGGCTGGTGGCCTGCTACCCGCTGATCTGGTTTCAGATGGCAGACTTGCTTTATGAGCACAGTCGCAACTGACATCACATCGCCCAACTCTGCACCGAACTTCGCTTCACTGCTTGTCGATTTGCGTGCCGAGTTGGGCGATGATTCTTGTATCGACGATTCGTCAATTGTTCGTGCGTATTATTCGTCCGATTCGTCCATTTATCGCGTGGTACCAACAGCCGTCGCACAGCCGCGCACCACAGACGAACTACTGCGCGTGGTGCGTGCGGCGCTGAAAGTTGGAATGCCCATAACTGGCCGTGGTGCCGGTACATCACTGTGCGGCAACTCCATCACCAACGGCCTAGTGATAGACATGGGGCGCCACCTCAACAAAGTGCTCGCTATCGACCCCATAACCCAGACAGCTGTAGTGCAGCCCGGTGTGGTGCATTCAGCGCTACAAGATGCCGCAAAACCGTACGGACTGCGGTTCGGGCCTGACCCGGCCACCGCTGACCGCTGCGCTATCGGAGGTATGATCGGCAATAATGCTTGTGGCGCTCGGGCGCTCGGCTACGGTCGCACAGCGGACAATGTAGTGGCGTTGCAGGTGGTCACTGGCACCGGCGATGTAATCATGTTAGGTGAGGGCGGCGACACCACCCAAGAACCACTACCCGAACTAGCCGAATTAACAGCAGCTCATCTAGGGTGTATCCGTACCGAGTTCGCTAAGTTCACCCGGCAAACCTCCGGCTATGCGTTGGAGCATCTGCTACCTGAAAAAGGGTTTAATGTCGCCAAGTTTTTTGTAGGCTCCGAGGCCACCTTGGGTATCGTGCTACAGGCGAAAGTGCGCTTAGTGGTTGACGCACCCATCAAACAGATGATCGCACTGGGCTACGACAGCATGGATAAAGCCGGTGATGACATCCCTAATCTCAACCAGTTTCATCCGGTAGCCGCCGAAGGGTTAGACGAGCGCACTATCGATGTGGTGCGCCGCATGAAAGGCTCGGACGCGGTACCGCCGCTACCTAACGGTTGCGCATTCATCTTCATAGAACTAGTGGGCGACGACGCAACCGAAGTCGAGAGCCGCACTCAAGCACTGCTCGCAGCCACCAAAGCGCGCGATGCCTGGAAAGTGGACGATCCCGACAGCATCGCTACACTATGGAAGATTCGCACCGATGCCGCCGGATTGTCGGGTATTGGGCTTGCCCGACCAGCGCATTCATCATGGGAAGATGCCGCAGTGCCGCCCGAATCGCTAGGAGCTTATCTGCGTGATTTCGAAGCGCTGCTCAACAAACATGAGCTACATGGGTTGCCGTATGGTCACTTCGGTGAAGGTTGCATCCACTGCCGGATAGATTTTCCATTAGATCAGCCGGGCGGCACTGACATATATCGGGCGTTCATGTTGGATGCTGGTGACCTGGTGGCCAAATATGGCGGGTCGATGTCCGGGGAACACGGTGATGGCCGCGCCCGCTCGGAGTTGCTGTCAAAAATGTACTCCCCTGAGGCGCTACAAGCATTTGGCGAAGTGAAAGCGGTATTTGACCCCAAAAACTTGTTAAATCCCGGAGTGGTAGTCAATCCGTTGCGCACTGATAACGACATTCGTATCGCTCAAACGCTATATTCGCCGCTTAGGTTAAGTGATCGCGAGTTCACCGACCAAGTGCATCGCTGTACTGGGGTGGCGAAATGTTTAGCAAACGCTACCGCACTTGGCAACGTAATGTGTCCCAGCTACCAAGCCACCGGAAATCAGTTACATTCCACCAAAGGCCGAGCGCGCATCTTACAAGAAATGATAAACGGCCAAATTGTGAAAGGTTGGGATGCCCCGGAGCTTGCTGCGGCTCTTGATCTCTGCCTAGCCTGCAAAGGGTGCCGTCGAGATTGCCCTACCGGCAGTGACATGGCTGCGTATAAATCGCGGGTGCTCTATGAACGCTACCGGCACAAGTTGCGTCCACTCAGCCATTATGTTTTGGGATGGTTGCCCCGCTGGGGAAGACTGATGTCTAAAATGCCTTTCGCTGGCACATTGGCAAACCTTGCACTACAAACCCCCGGCTTAAAACACCTCGCCTTGGCGGTGGCTGGGGTGGATATACGCCGCCCGATGCCCAAGTTCCGCACTACCGGAGCGGCTAGAAAAGTAGCTCAGGTTGCACTGTCACAACGCACCGACTTAACCGAGCTAACCGAGTTGCCCAAGGTGGTTATCTGGGTGGATTCGTTCACCGATTCATTCGTTGGCTCCGCCCTACCCGCGCTACTCAAAGTGTTGCTGGCTGCCGGTTATCACCCTCAGCTGCTTGATCAAGATGCCTGCTGTGGTCTCACTTGGATAACCACCGGACAGCTAGCCGGTGCTCGCGCTAACTTAAAACATGCGCTAGATGTGTTAACCCCTATTGCCGAAGCCGGGGTGCCAATTGTGGGTATGGAACCATCTTGTATCGCCGTGTGGCGTTCCGATGCCCAAGATTTACTGCCAGACGATCCCCGCGTGCAGTTGGTGGCGAAATCAATTCACACCTTGGCGGAGTTTCTGAACGGCGTACCGGAGTTCAGTGTGCCCGACCTCAGCGGCCATACCATCGTCGCGCAACCACACTGTCATCATGCTTCGGTGTTGGGCTGGGCAGCGGATGCCAAACTTCTTAAACGAAGCGGGGCGAAAGTGGTAAAAGTGGGCGGTTGCTGCGGTTTAGCTGGAAACTTTGGGGTGGAGAAAGGCCATTATGAGGTGAGCGTTAAGGTGTTTGAACATGACCTCGCCCCAGCGATTGCAGCGGCGGGAGCAAACGCCATCGTACTAGCCGACGGATTCTCCTGTCGCAAACAGGTAAGCGATCTCAGTGATCGGCAAGCGTTAACGTTAGCGGAAGTGTTAGCCGCACACCTGCCACCCATATGCTAAGTGCCAAGTCAGCCGCCTAATGCCGTTGTTAGCAAGCTAGCTTAAGGAACGCGAAATACGCAACACCCACGCTAGCTACTGCTCCGAATCATAAGTTATGCCCGGGGAGTTCCACTCTAAATCACCCTCCTCATTGAACAGATAGAAGCAGTGGCTGCCGACCGATACCATGTTATCGATATTGAACGAACCGCTGGGCAGAGTGAGTAAACTTCCAGATTGATTAAAGCTGACGAAAAAGTAGCTACCGGCAGATGTGATACCACTGGTATTGAACGAACCAGCAGGCAACGCAAGCAACTTCCCAGTCTGATTAAAGCCGACGAAGAAGAAGTCGCCAACAGATGTGATACCACTGATGTTGAACGAACCAGCAGGCAACGCATCCAACTTCCCATTCTGGTTAAAACTAGCAAAGAAAGAATCACCAACAGATGTGATACCACTGATGTTGAACGAACCAGCAGGCAACGCATCCAACTTCCCATTCTGGTTAAAACTAGCAAAGAAGTTGTTGGTGGTGCTTTCGATGTTATCAATATTGAACGAATCGTCCGGTAACCCAACCAACTCTCCATAATAGTTGAAACTACGGAAGAAGTTCTGACCAACAGTTATGATGCTGCTGGTATCGAATGAACCGTCGGGAAGACCAACTAGATCACCAAACTGATTAAAGTTTGCAAAGAAATTTTTACCAACGGTTGTAATGCCACTGATGTCGAACGAACCGGCTGAGAAACTACTCAAAACTCCATTTTGGTTGAAGCCGTAAAAGAAGTTGTCACCAGCGGTAGTATCGTCGCTCATAAAGACTCGCATCGGCGGTAACTGCGCAACTCCGATTTTTTCTACCGTGGTTCCGGTTTGAGGTATCAGCGGTAACAGCAGAGCAGCGTCAGATTGGAATGTCCAACGCGGTGACTCTGCGGGCGGGATTGCCGTTGTGAGGATGATGACGTACTCGCCGGCTTCTTGATAGATGTGGTCTTTGGCTACGTTGACATCTTCAATAACGCCGTCTCCCCAGTTCACGATGTAAGCGTTGGCGAAATATTTATTGATTCGTACGGATTGACCACTAAGAGCCGTTACCGAGAGGAAAATGTCGGAGTCGGTATAGAGCGTGGTGTACACAACATCTTCACTACTAGGGATGACGTTGTAGCCCTCTTTCGCAACCGTGACGCTCACCTCGGAGCCGTTGTTCCAAAAACCATTGATATTTAACTGGTACTTACCAACATCGCTTCGGTTGAGTTCTTTTTCAATGATGGACACCCCGGCACCGCTGATAGTGATGTCGCTCGCTGAAAAGTCGGTTATGTCAGCGCTGAATGTGAAAGTGAGACTAGTGGTAGCGGCGGTGTAAGCCTCGCCATCAGCCTGCACATTCAGATAAGTGAGCGGAATGCGAGTATCGGCGTAAAGCGTAGTTTCTAGAGTATCCGGAGTGACGATATAGCCCGGTTTGCTAACCGTGACGTTCACATCCGCGTTGTTACTCCAGGTGCCGCTGATCTCTAGCTCATATACCCCAGCAGTGTCAGTGCTAGCCAATTTCCCTTTAGAAACATTCTCATCGCTGATTGCAATATCACTCACCGAAAGATTAGCTATGGCGGTGTCGAATGAGAGTGTGAGTGTGGAACTAGTATCGGTGCCAGAAACACCATCGACAGCAACAGAGCGATAAACAACTTCGGGGTCAATCACCCCATCACCATTAGCGTCAATGTTCAAATCCGGCACACCATCACCATCAGTATCAACATTCAAATCCGGCACACCATCACCATCAGTATCAACATTCAAATCAGGCACACCATCACCATCAGTATCAACATTCAAATCAGGCACACCATCACCATCAGTATCAACATTTAGATCAGGTTTATTGTCACCGTCGGTATCAATGTTCAAATCCGGCACACCATCACCATCAGTATCAACATTCAAATCCGGCACACCATCACCATCAGTATCAACATTCAAATCAGGCACACCATCACCATCAGTATCAACATTCA
>JAIRZI010000033.1 GCA_031267295.1 Propionibacteriaceae bacterium
CTGTGACCCCCCCCCGTGCACCGGGGGGGGGGGGGGGGGGGGGGGCTATGATGTATGTGTTTGCTGCTATCAATCGGTCGATTTACACGGATTGATTGGGGCGAATATCGCACCCTAAATTATTGAGTGCTCCTGTGGTGTGTACGTTCATGTACGTTCATATATTTATATGAGGTACATATGAGGTACATACAGCTGGGGCACCCCACGAGTTGCCTGGGAGAGATAAGTGATGAATAGCGTGTCGGGATGGTTGTTGGGGCGCAGCCAAGTGCTTAAGCATGGTCTCAATTTGAAAGTTTCCGCAAGCGGATCAAAACGGCTACTTTCATCTGCCTGCGCGTTACTGCTCGCTTTGGCGCTTGTTCCTGTTGCGGCACCCAATGCTTTGGGTCTGAGTAGCGGTGCGACTATCGACTTAAGCGATAGCAGTACCGCATCTGGTGCTGGCTGGACGTATGACAGCAGCACCAGAGTTTTCACGATTAGTGATGGTGCAGATGTCGTTGTTAAAGGCAGCACCAAAGTATCAATATCCGGTGGTGTCGTTGCTTACGCAAATGCTGTGGCAATCGCAGCTAACGCAACGGCAATCGTAACGCTTTATAACGCGAGCATCTCAACATCCATGGATCCATCTCCTATTGTGGTCGGTAGTGGGGCAACGCTCAACCTCAAACTCAAGGGGACGAACTCAATTACCAGCTACTACACCGCTATTCATGTTCCCCCTACTGCCACGCTGAACATTACTAGTGCAAACGGCGACGACTCTGTGGCAGGTGTACTTAACGTCAAAAGCTCTGAGCAGTTTGGAGCCACCGTAGGGGGTCGTTACAACGAATCGAGCGGTGCTATTACGATCAATGGTGGTTCGGTTAGTGCTATAAATGAGCACTGTTCTGGGGCGGCTATCGGCGGCAGTTCGCAAGGTGGGGCGGATATCACCATTAACGGCGGTGCGGTTTATGCTTCACAAGAACGAACTGGTTGTTTCGTAGATGGGGCAGCCAGAAATGGGTCTGCTATCGGCGGCGGTAATGGGACGACCAAGCCGGTATCGGTCACTATAACTGGCGGTAGTGTCTACGCAGTTGGGATAGCCGCAGCCATCGGAGATAACGGTGAGAGTACGAGCACAACAGTGAATATCAGCGGTGGCGTGGTTGTTGCTGTTGGACATTCGGCTAGTGGGGATACCTGGAGCATCTCGGCGACAAGTGGCAGTATCACGGGCGGTACCGTTATCGCTACTGCGAATAGCGAAATCACCGCTAGTGGTGGTGGAACGTTATATACCGATATTGTTTATTCGAGCATCGAGCGTCAAATCGGGAATTCTAGCGTTCCAAGCGGCAATATTACGTTGGGTAGTAATCTCACGATTCCGCAAGGCGCTAGGTTGTATCTTCCGGTAGGCGAGTTTGACATCCCGGCTGGGGTTACGCTCACCAATGAAGGCACGATTTACAACCCTGGAGCATTACTCGTCAGTGAGGGTATTCTGCTTAATAACGGTGATATCACCGATGATGTAACGGTGCTGGATGGCAGCTTGGGCGGAGCAAATGTAAGCGATGTTTCGCAGACGCTACCGCCAGCACCACCTAGCAATTTAAGCTACGAGTACCGTTATAGCAGCGATGGAAATGTTAACATTCGGCTCAAATGGGATTTTGCGTTAGGAGATGTTTCGTATTATCAGGTTTCTGTTGTGCCAAACGGTAATGCAGATAATTGGGTTGTGGCTAGCAATGGGAGTTACTACGGGGCTGCGGTCAAAGAAACTGATGTGACAACCCCTGCGGCTACGCTTTATAACTTCAAGGTTCGGTCTGTGCGTAACGGGATGCCCTCTGATGCGGTTTCTACTACAGACACGGTTTACGGCGTGCCCTCTTATCCGAAAAATCTTACGGTTACTAATAACACAACTGCGGAGGTGACGCTCACTTGGGAGACACCGGAATATAACGGCGGTTCTCCGATTACGGGCTATGAGTACTCCATTGATGACAAGAACTACATAGCTATTCCAGGTTCAACGGCGACTACCACAACGTTCACCGTACCTCATGCCAAACTCATCAAAGGCATCGTAAATTACATTTACATCAGAGCAAATAATTCTTATGGAGTAGGTGAGCGCGCTAATGTTTCGGTTACTCCGGAAGCTACCGACGCGCCGCCTATCGTCACTGGTGTCAGTTATAGTGACCCGGGCTACATTTTGGTAGCTTTTGATCAAGCTATGGATTTCAGTGATGATAATCGTGGAACTTTTTCGTTCAGCCCAGCAGTAAACGACGCGGGATATACTTCATCTTATGGTGCAACTTTGCGGCTCAGAGCGAGTACAACTGTATTTAGCGTAGGAGAAACTATAAATCTGACATTAAACGGTTGGAAGAGTTCAAACGGGCAGCAAATGACGGCAGCTAGCATACCGTTTGTTGTTACGTCGAAGTTAACGATCTCGCCGACAGCCAAGGTGTGGAATGTATCGAATGCTTACAGTAATACGAACTTGACACAGATTTTTACTGTTACTGCCACTGCGGATCCGATGGATCCTATGGGGGTAGCGGTAGCAGCGAGCATTGAAGGCGTAGATAAGAATAGTTTTGAAGTTGTTAGTTCGTTGAGCAAGAGTAATTTAAGTGAGAGTGATGGGCTGACGGCGACGATTTCTGTGCGTCCGAAGCCGGGTCTTTCGGCTGGCACATATGATGATGCCGCTCTCGTTATAACTGAAGGTTTTAGTAACCGAACTCAAACCAAGATTCCGCTCAGTGTTGTGGTGGCTCCGCCGACCGGTTTGAATGAGCTTTCTGTTTTGACGAAGAAGTACCTTGTGAGCCAAGTTATGGATACCCAAAGGTCTCCGGCGTATCCGGTGGCTGGGCTGGCTTGGACATTGTATGGGTTTAAGTATCCGTTTAACGATGCCTTGGGTGGGCAGCCGTCTGCTGCTGTGTATGAAACTGGTGATTATTTTCAGTTCTTTTTGGCAGCGGATGCGAGCGCTAGCGATGTAAAGCTGGGGCTTAGGTTGTATAACGTTAATGGGGTTTTGAAGAATACATATGCGAACTCTGGCAAGATTTATCAGATATTTTCTGGTGGTTTCGCCTACATTGGCGCTAATCGTAATTACGGCTACATTATTTTTGACCCGCCAGCCACCAGCACTTCTGTTACGGTTTATCCCGCTGCGGCACCGGGTGATGCGGTGGGTCTCGACGATATGTTGAATAATAAAACCTTGACTATCGCTACTGACCCAGTTGCTGCGGCAATCACTTACGGGCAGTCTTTGAGTGCGAGTGTGATCACGCCTGGGGTGGTTAAGCAGGGAACAACTTCGATTCCAGGGGTTTATTTTTGGAAAGACGACAGCATTAAGCCGATGGTGAGTGATAGTAACTCCACTAGCTATATGATCATTTTTATTCCTACAGATACCGTGAAATACAATCCAGTAGAGATTCCCGTCAGGGTTACGGTTGCACGTAAGCAGTTAACTACGTTTGTGAATGTGCTGGAGAAGTCTTACGACGGCACGCAGGTGGCGAATGTGAGTGTGGTGCTTGACTCATCCGTTATCATCGCTGGCGATAGTGTGGTGGCAAGTGCTACCGGAACGTTTAATAATGCCACTGCCGGAAACAATAAGCCGGTGGCGATAAGTGGTTACCGATTGAGTGGTGCCAGCGCGAACAACTATGCATTGCCTTTGATATTGCCAAATACTGGTAGTGCAAATATTAAAAAGGCCACTATTTCGGCACTGCAGCAGAGCGATTTCGTCAAAACTAGTCTTGCGGGTACGTATACCTACGATTTACGTAAGTTTTTACAAACTTTGCCAAGCCCTAGAATCTATGGCGTAACTACATATGCGTACTCGTCAATAGTTGATACTCGCAGTATTTTTGTTGATGCTCCGTCGATAACTGAATACACTTTGACGTTCAACGTAGCTTCGATCTCTGAGGTGTGTTTAGGCTATATCTATTTCACGGTTGCTAGCGAAAACTATAAAACTATAGTTGCTCGCCTTGAGGTTGAGACCACTGAAAAAACCCCGCTTGATATTTCGGCTTCCGGGCTTACCGACTTAATATATACGGGAGTTGCGTTCACCCCGAACCCCGAATTTACTTCCAACTTGAAAGGGAGCGACGAAGTTTTTGATGCGGCTGGCCATTACACCGTGCTATACAGCCCATCGGAGGTGAAGGATGTCGGCGAATATATTGTGAGCGTCACTGTTGAGCCGACTGATGGCTTCCTTTATGTTGGTAAAGAAACATTCGCGCTAAAGGTTTTAGCTGCTGACGCTTTTAATTCGAACAGTTTGCCGAATGGTTTGTATCAGCTTGAAGTTGGCGGCAATATTTCTGATCTCATCCCAGCGCTTCCAAGCACTGATATTGCTGGGGGTTGGAGTTTTGAAAGTGGAACACCGTCGACTGATGGCACATATACGGTGATGTTCGTCCCTGATGATACCGATAATTACAACACGCAATTGGCAGAGATTTCTGTTCGAATGGAGGGTGTCACTACGCCGCTCACTGCTGGCACCCAAGTGCTTTACAGCTTAAGTGAGGATCAGCTTGAGATTGCAGCGCCTGATGAGGTTGCGGGGTGGATTGAGCGAGATATTACTACGAATACCGCCGGGGGCAACGTCACGATTTCCGGTGAGAAACTTATTTTTGCTAAAGGTGACTCCGCACCAGATGATTACACTTTCACAGTTAAGTACCGATTAGCGTCATACGACTACGTTGAGGTTACATACAGCGTGCTGTTGGCGCTTCCTGAAATCTCTGTGTCCGCATCGTATGAGTTCAGCGAATATTACGACAGTGCGGTAGTTCAGAATCCTACGGTGATAACTGTTCACAGTATTGGGAATGCGGAAACTGGTGCTTTAAGCGCTGTGCTGAGCGGTGATAATAAGGATGCATTCTCATTAAACCAAAACAGTATTTATAGTGTCGCGAACGACGAGACGAACAGTGAGCTTGAGTTGACGTATGCGAGCGGTCTGGCTGCAGGCAGCTATGAGGCTACGCTCACTATCGGTAACGATAACTTGAATGCGAAAGAGCTAGCGCTGTCTTTAGTGGTTTTGCCGCGGCAGTTGATTGCTACGGCGAATAATGTAGAAAAGATCGCGGGCACGAAAGACCCGGTGCTTAAGTTTACGCTCACAGATAACACTCCTGATCTTGTTGAGCCTCGCCCTGGTGGGCTTGTTGGCAATGATGAACTTCTTGGCGGCTTGGTGCGAGTTGTTGGTGAAAAGGCTGGCAACTACGCCATTGAATCCGGAACACTCGCCGCTCCCAGCGACAACTATGTGTTAACCGTTGTCACAGCTGATAAGCGGTTGACCATCACCGAGAATGAGACAGTTGAGGTTCCGCTGTATAAAGAGGTTAACGGGCGTGATTCTGCAGAACGCGATGGTGGCGGAGTAATTATTCCTAGTATTCCGGCAGGAGCACCCCAAGATGCCTTGACGGTGAACGGTGCTGGCCAAATAGTGCCGGTTTATGCATTGGCTGATGATTTTGCGCAAAACTCTGAAAAAATCGCAGAGCAAAAAAACATGTTCCCGACACTTGCTTTAGTGGCGCGGGATAAAACCACGGTTTACATTGAGAGCAAAGATTTAGATTCGCCGTTGAACTTTGATGAATGGATAAATACTTGGGCTGATTTCTTTGCTTACAGTGAAGCTACATATCTGGGGCGTTTCTACATCCAAGCCGATGAGTCTGGCAGGCCATATTTTACTGGCAGTGACCTTTCCCGGTTAACCTATGAGGAACACCAGCTAGCGCTTTACGCAGTTGATGGCACTAAAGAAGCCTATGGAACTTGGCAAAATGAAGCGCCTGATGCTGGTTTGGACGATTCCGCAACTAGTGCCACCGGTGGCACTGTCGCCGACAACCCCACAGCGCCCCCGTTGTTTGCGCTCTTGCTCTTAACGCTAGGGCTAGCAGCGCTGTTGTACTGCGTCAAGAAAAGGGACGCACTACAGACTAGAGAAAATTAACCACTCGAGCCACTAGCGTCGTTGGGTTTCGCATCCGTCGATAAGCGCACAACTACTGCAACGCCCAGCCGGGCAACCACTAGTGAGTTCCATAACCCGCAGTCGGCCTGTGCGACTGAGGTGCTCCAGTGATGCCGTTACCATACTTGGAGTCAAACGAGCGGCAACGGCTATCTCTGCCGCAGTACGCGCGCCGTCCTGCACCGCTGTTAACACTCGCCCTAACGGCCCAGTTGTCGCATCACGTCGGTGCATTGTCGGCGATAATAACAAAACTGTGCTCATAACAAACGCCCCACTTGAAACACCAACACCGCCAACACCCAAGCCACCACTAGCTGCAACGCCACGCCAATCCATGTCCACTTGGCTCCAATTTCGCGGGTCTGTGCGGCCAATGTGGCAACACAGGGGGTATAAGCGAGAAAAAACACTAAGAACGCAAGCACGGCAGGCAGTAGATGCCCACCGGATGTCTGCTCAAATGAGGCGTGTAGTGCCTCAGACATACCAGCGATGGTTCCACCAGCGCTAGGATCGTTCACTGCGTAAGTCTGTGCCCATGAACTGATCACTGCCTCTTTCGCCACAAAACCAACCAACAAAGTGGACGCGATGTCCCAACTACCAAATCCCGCCAGAGAAAACACCGGCGCGATACCACGTGCGATGACAGCATATAGTGAATCCGCCACGTCTACTTCCCCGAATGTGCCCCCATGCATCGGAACTGCTTGTAACAACCACACCGCGATGACAACCGCCACAATGATGCCTGATGCGCTTTGCAGGAAACTTTTTAACTTCCGCCAAGCTACAGAAACTGTAAGCCGGAGTGTGGGACGTTGATAAGGCGGTAAATCAAGCACCAACGGCGGATCCGGCAAGGTGCGCCATAGCGTAGCTCGCAGCAGCAAGCCTGTAGCAACCACTAACACAATCGACACCACATACATAGCAAACACCACTGTGCCCGCCCAACGGCCGAAGAACACATCACCGATCATTAAATACACCGTGAGTCGGGCGGTACAAGAGGTGAATGGCACCAGCAACGCCGTGAGTAAACGCTGTCTGGGCAACGGCAAAATACGGGTCGCTGCAATACCGGGAACGTTGCAACCGAACCCCACTATCAAGGGTAGAAACGCCTGCCCAGGTAACCCTAGCCGACGCATCATACGGTCAGTGATAACCGCCGCCCGCGCTAGATAACCCGAATCTTCCAGCAACGCCAGCAAAATGAACATAATTGTCATCAGCGGTGCGAAAGTAAGCACCGAACCGATACCGCCGATGAACCCTGCAACAATTAACCCATGTAACCAAACAGCATCCCAACCCAAGGCACGCAACACACTTTCCACCCATCCGGTGAGCGTGTCGGCGAAGAACCCGTCAAGAATATCCTGCAGTGGGCTTGCCACCACAGTAGTGGCTTGAAACACCAGCCACATCATAAAAAGAAAAATGAGCGGTCCGCTCACCGAACCCAGCACTAGGCGATCAATTCGGTCACCAAGATCGCTGCGAGCCGCTTCTTGGTCAGAGGTGGACAGCGATACGGCTTGCTCAATCCAAGCGAATCGGTCGTCTTCCAAAATCAAACTGCGTTCGGAGTACGGCAAGTGCGCAACAGTTGGTAGTTTACGTGGCGCAACACTAGGTGCCGCCAAAACCTGCTGCACCGAAGCTGCCAACCCGACAACGCCGCTGCGTCGCCGGGGATCAATAATCACCACCGGCGCGCCGATAGCGTACTGCAACGCCACGGGGTCAATGTCAATACCGCGACCAGCAGCAACATCAGACATAGTAACCGCCACCACTAGCCGCATGTGATGCTCGCGTAACTGCGCCACCAAATACAGGCTGCGCGCTAGATGCGCCGCATCCACAATAGCGATAGTGACAGCCGGCGGGTCGTCCCCCAACAACAGTTGCTTAGTGAGTTCCTCGTCGGGACTCAACGGGTCAAGGCTGTAAGAACCGGGCAAATCAATCACACTCAACACCATCGGCGATGTCTCTTGTAATGAACGCACACGCCACAACCCTCGGGAGTAGGCAGTAGACGTGCCCGGCCAGTTACCTGTGATGGCTCCCGCACCAGTGAGGGCATTGAACAACGTAGACTTTCCAACGTTCGGAGCGCCAGCCACCGCTATCACTGGGTTCGCCGAACTGGCCACCTCCGCAACACCATGACAGTTTGCCGATACGCTACTTCGCTCCGTCATTCGCCACCACTCGCCAGCTTGACGTGCAGTTGCCGCAGTACAGAAACATCCATCGCGATGCGTGATCCCGCAACGCCGATTACCCTTCCATGTCCGGCGGTTGTCAGTACCACCTCAAGTGGGGAACCGGTGCGTAGTCCCAAAGTAGCTAACCGGGAACGCAACCCCGGTTCTATCAAACAGGTGACTAATGTCAACGGAGTATGCAGCGGCGCGTTTCCCAACGACATGACTCCTGAAACCACTTCACAACCGTACCAGAGTCGTAATACCATACAAAGTAATTGAAAGCCGCAATGTTCGCGTAAATCTGCTATCCGATGTTGAGAGCTACCGTTACGTCGCCTTGATAGTATTCATAGCTGCCGCCAGTCGTTGCGGTAACTCCAAATTTGCCAAATCGTCAATGTAAACCCGTTGTCCTTGCTCGTCTGATAGCCACACCCGCCAATTGGGATATTCATCGAAAGTGCCCGGTTGGTTCTGCATTCGACGATCTCCCACCGCATCGACCAACGCAACACACAACATTTTGGAAGGCGCAAGCAGCAACGCCCGATACAACGCCACCACAATGTCGGATACTGAATCGGTTTCTGCAATTAGCCCACGTTCTTGCAGCAAACCAAGCCAGCTAACCTGCTCAGCTTCAGCAGCACTGATTTCAGTTGCTAACGACTCGGTTAACAAACCTAATTCGTGCCGGATACGCACCTGTTCGAACCTCAAGTACCCCGCTACTGGTGCCATGTCATGCGTGGTGAGTGAAGCTAGACACAACTCCCGCCACTGTTCCGGCGGTTTCGTGCCAGCAGCAGCGCGTTCAAACCACAACACCGAAGTACCTAACATTCCCCGTTCGCTTAAATAATTTTGCACCCACGGTTCACTCGTGCCTAGGTCTTCTCCGATCACCACCACTCCAGCCCGAGCGGCCTCCAGTGCAATAATTCCGATCATCGTCTCATAATCGCCACGCAGATAGGTACCTTCGCTTGGGGGTAGCCCGGTTGGTACCCACCAGGATCGGAAATCACCCAAAATGTGATCGATGCGCACCCCGCCAGCATGTGTCAGCGCGGCGCGAATCACATCAATAAAAGGCTGATAACCCAATGCCGCCATCCGGTCTGGGCGCCAGGGCGACTGTCCCCACTCTTGCCCCAACTGGTTGTAGGCATCCGGCGGCACTCCGAGAGTTACATTGCTCGCATAAAGTTCAGAAAACATCCAGGTGTCGGCTCCGCTTCGACTCACTCCGACAGCCAGATCGGTGACGATACCGATACGCATCCCAGCAGTTTTGGCAGCAGCCTGTGCAGCTGCCCATTCTCGATCCGCCACCCACTGCAACCACTTCACGAAAGCAATCTCGCTAGCATGTTCCGCTAACAGCTTCGCACGTTGTGATGAGGTGGGGTGGCGCAACATCGGTTCCCAATCCCGCCAGTCGCCAGCAAACAGTTCACTGAACACACACCATGCAGCAAAGTGCGTCAAGCTATCCCCTTTGGATGCGCAGAACTCGGCGAACTCAGCCCGCAGTTGCTCTGGCACTCCAGCCTCAAACACGATGTGCAGTGCCGCTCGTTTCGCCAACCACGCCGTGTCACGTTCAATACGTGCCGCCGTCAGTGTTGCAGTTAATACCCCCAGTTTGATTTCGGCGATGCGTTCTCGCTGTGCGGCAGGTAACTCGGTATACCCGGGAGCAGTTTCCGGTCGAATATAAAGTGGCGAGATGAACAACCTGCTGCTCGGGAGATACGGCGAGTTTCCAACCGGAGTTGTCCAATCACCAGCATGAATCGGGTTGATAAGCACATAATCTGCTCCCAAGCCAGCAGCCCAGCGAGCTAACTCAGCCAAATCTGCAAAATCCCCAATACCCCATGAGACGTGAGAAATCACCGAATATAACTGCGCCATAATCCCCCACACTCGCGAGCGCGTAAGCACATCCGGCAACGGTACAACGTCAGGGGTGACGATAAGCCGAGTGGCGAAACTTATGCCTTCAGTGGTAAGCCGCGCTTGATGATAGCCCAGCGGTAACCCAGCGGGGATATGAAAAGATGCCTGTCCCCGCCAGCGACCACCCACGTTACGATCAGCTAAGTTATTTTCAACTTGTCGGGCGGCCATGCTACCGCCGTCCTCGAACTCGAAAGCTACCGCCGCATCGGTTCCGGCGTTCACTTGCACATTCAGGATGCCACCCTGGTTTTGTCGCACTGTCACGCATGACGGTAACGGCTCCTCCCACGGGTCGCACACCACTTCAGGGGATATACCCAGAGCCGCCAAAACTGCTCGCTGAGTGGTTTCTGGGATGGTATGCTCCACACCTTTCCAGTCTTGAAAACTGGTGAAAACCCCGGCGGCTTGGGCTACCGCTGTGACACTACTGGTGTTGGCGTCCACGACACGCACTCAGGCCAGTCGGACAACCTGGGTGCCGGCGATTTTGTCGTGTAGCGTCTGGCGTCCTTTATCCCACAACGGGAAAAGCGTATTGATGAACCCTAAAAGGGGAATGAAAGACAGCACTTGATACATCACACAACGCAGTGCAGCTTTGCCCATCGGCAACGCAGTTGCATTTTGCCCATGTCCGGTAGGTACTACTCGCATTTGACATGCAAGCATCCCCAAAGTGGCTCCTTTGAATGCGAGCATACAAGTGGCGTAGATGATCGCAACGATAGTGGAAACCGCACCATAGGCCAGCAGTGGCTCAATGAAATAATATTGGCTATCGAATATGTCTGGAAGATTGAGCGATCCTTGTCCAACGGCACGCAAGTAATCCTCAAACCAGCGGGTTAATCCGGTTGTGTAGTCGGGCAATAACGGAGCATAAATCATCGCTACGACATTTAAAATAATGTTGTCAAGCAGTAACGCTAATACCCGCCACCACCAACCGGCAAGCGGCACTCCATCAGCCGTACGTGGCCCGCGGTACGCACTGCCATAAAGCGGGTGCTCATAGCCGGAGTTAGGGTTGTACGCACCATAGCCTGGCACGATGCCAGTAGGTTGATAAGGGTTCTCGACGTGCGGCGGATACTCAGCTTGGTAAGGAACTTCGGGCTGTGTCGGATACTCGGTAGCCCCTGATTTGGTATAAGCCACCCCAGGAGCAGCGAAATCTGGGGTACCGATCCGAGTTTCCATAGTCCACTGAGTACCGTTCCAATAACGCTGCCGGGTTTCATCCGCCGGATCCGGATACCAACCGGCGGGAGGCAAGGGTGTCGCTTCATTCACGGGTCACATTTTGCCACGAGTGACGCAAATGTTACGCATGATTGACAAATAAAGCGATAATTATGTCTACGCCGTCAGCAATATGCACTGAATACCTGTAGCGATAATCAGCATAAACCGTGCGTGGTTAGACATCGCGCACTATCTATGCAGTTAACCAGCTCCAGATGCTTCATTGCGCACTGGGCCGATGCGCAACGCCAGCCATACTGCTGCAACTACAAACACAAGTTGCACTCCGAAAAGCCAACCGAACGTCGCTTGCGAACTTGTTCGACCATGCAGTGCAGCGTAGATTGTGCCGGCGACACCGGCCAGAAACGCTGAACCTAAGTATTCGGCAACCTGCAAGCTAGACGTATTACGCCCGATACGTTCCGCAGGAGACAATGTCACAATGGCAAGCGACGTAGACGACACTGAGAACCCCATACCAAGAGCTGTGAAGCTGATCCCTAAAAGCATTAGCGGGTAGATGTCCGCTGTCAACGCTGCATATGTAGTCATCGCTGCCAAGCCGATCACAGCGGCTAACGCACCGATAAATATCATCTGATCGCGCCGGAGCCGCATCCATGTTCGTCCCTGAAGAAAGACCCCGATTCCATATCCGGCGGCACCCACCGCCAAGGCGATTCCAGCCTGCGAAGCGGGCATTCCGCGCTGTTCTTTCAGCAGTAAAATCACAAACGATTGACAAACATAGAATGCTCCGGCCATCGCAAAGCGTACTCCGATTACAGCCGGAAGCCCTTTTGTTAGCCGCCATGCATTCGGTGGCATCAGATAGGGCAATGCGAAAGCTGTAACGGCAACACCAAACAACACCAAGGGGATGAACGCCACTCGTATCCGGTTCTCATTCACCATATACTGCGACCCTGCCTGAATAAGCGTGGTACCGACAGCCACCAGCCCAGCCGCCCAGATCGGCACCGGATTAGCTTCTGCACGGTTCCCCGCTCGGCGAGCATACAGTTGCCATAAGGGACGCACGCCGAGAACTGCTGAAGCCGCCACGAAAGGCACTATCACCCAAAATACCCAACGCCAACCGATAGTGCTGGCCATCCACCCCGCCACAATGGGTCCAACAAACGCCGGCCCCATATAGCAGGCTGCGAAGATAGCCATCAGGTTTGCCCGTTGCGGCCCGGCATACGCTTCCGCAAGTACCACCATGACCGTCACCGTCAATAATCCGCCACCGAATCCTTGGACGAGTCGTCCCGCTAGGAACCCTAGGGCATGTGTGGAGGTGGCGGCCATCACCAATCCGGCACCAAAGAAAGCTAACCCCAAACCCAGTGGTTGAAATGCTCCGCTACGATCACAAAGCCGCCCAGCCACCACCGTAGCGAACACTTGCCCGATCATAAACATGGTGAACGCCCAGGCATACCAGCGAACATGACCTAACTGCTCCGGGGAGAACACGCTAGGCATCGCAGCAGTAACCGCAAAAGATTCGAATGCGACCGCCACCACACCAACCATCAGCGATACCGTCAGTGGCATTTTTTGTGTGATTGGACGCGCTGCAAACTCTTTCAGGTTAGCGGCGGCAGCAGCATTAGGAACCGAATCAAGCTGCGTCATCTGTTAAGTCTCTCATAGAAAAGAGTCAATACACTAAGCTCGCTCACAGGCTACCACGCTTGAAACGTCCTTTATAAAGGAAAATGTCATTGGGTTCGAACCAGAGATGTACCCGAGTAAGATTGACGTATGACGCAGGTTGCACCCGGATCAGAAACGCTGCTGTTGGAACGCCCCGAGGTGGTCTACGAAGATGGAGACCACGATCGTTTTTCTCACTATGTCCCGAAAGCAAAATACTTGGAATCAATGGTCAATGGCACGCCCGTCCTAGCGCTGTGTGGCAAGCTCTGGATACCCACCGCCAATCCAGAACGATTCCCGGTGTGCCCCACCTGTAAAGAGATTTACGACACCATGAAGAAATAGCCTGATATGTTCTTCTTAGCACACTTTGGATATAGCTATCCACGAACCGATTGACGTCAAATGATCCAAACTAAATCCCTGACGAAACGATACGGTAAGACCACCGCCGTCGATTCCCTGACTATCACGGTAGAACCGGGGAAAGTCACTGGTTTCCTTGGCCCCAACGGGGCGGGGAAATCTACCACCATGCGCATGATTCTGGGGCTAGACCATGCCACGTCTGGCACCGCCAGTGTCAACGGACACCCCTATGCGGCACTGCGACGCCCGCTGCATGAAGTGGGCGCGCTGCTGGATGCCCGAGCGCTCAACCCAGACCGCACGGCTCGGGCACACTTGCGATCATTGGCGGCTACTCACGGTATCAACTATTCCCGGGTGGAAGAGGTCATTGAGTTGACGGGGTTGCGTTCCGTTGCTGATCGTAAAGCCGGTTCCTATTCGTTGGGTATGGGGCAACGGCTCGGCATCGCGGTAGCACTGTTAGGCGATCCAAAAACTCTCATTTTGGACGAGCCGGTGAACGGTCTCGACCCGGAAGGGGTGCGCTGGGTGCGCGACTTGGTGCGTCATTTAGCAGACCTTGGAAAAACGGTGTTCTTATCCAGCCATCTTATGAGCGAGATGGAGTTGAGCGCCGACCACCTGATAATTCTTGCAAAAGGCAAACTACTAGCAAGCATATCCATGACAGACTTCATCGCGGCCGCAAGTGACGTCGGAGCTAAAGTACGCAGCCCTCACATCAGCGAAATGGCTAACTGGCTGAAACAACCCGGAGTACGCATTGAGCGACTAGCATCCGATGCCATCGAAGTATATGGGCTTACGGCTACCCAGATAGGTGATGCCGCCGCTAAACAGAGCTGGCCGTTACATGAACTCACTCCGCTCACCGTGAGCTTGGAAGACGCATATCTTGAACTCACGAACAGTGCAACCGAATATCGCAGTGAATCATTCGATAACTATGCGGGACAGGGAGGGCAACGATGAGCAATATGCCATTCGCAACACCTGATGGGCGATTCCCCGAGTATATGTTGCCCGAAGCGCCAAATCCACAGCACAACACCGCTGCCCCGCCGACCAACTCACCATCAATTGCTGATATGAGACGCACACCACCACCGACTTGGCAACCGCTGGCACCACCACTCAATACCCCACCGAATCCGAACGCGCCAACATCGCCGGTCGCAGGCAGCACGCAACAATTTCTGGCACCTCAAATGCGGCCCACCACTCCCAGCAGGTATCTAGCGACACCCCCACCTCAGTCCCCCATGACTACCGACAATCCGCCAACGCCAACTATCCCTCAAAACAGGTACCCAGTTGCCAGTTACCAACCGGCAACACCTATCACACAACCACAATCGACATCGCCTGAAAAGTATTTCGGCTATGACCACTACCTACGGCAACAACAAAGAGTCGAAAATTTTAACGTATCCCCCAACTTTTCAACTCCGACACCGCCACCCAACCTACGACCAGAACAGGAAAGTGTCGGGCGGTATCCTATCGGTGCCGTTCCGGAATCAAACACTGCACTTGAAAGACGTTTTGGAGGAACTCCGGGCACACCAGACATTCCTATGTCGGCACCAGCTATGCCGATGACGGCAAACTTTCCAACCTTTCAACCCGCACCGTCATCGCATACATCACAACTTTCTCACGATTTCGATTCCGGGCTGTTAGACGACTACGCAGCGGCACAACCTAAACCGGTTAAGTTACCCCGTGAATCAAGCGTTACGGTGCGTGATGTCACTTTCTTCCGGGTGTTACGCTCCGAATCGCTCAAACTTCGTAGCGTCGCGTCTACCTGGTGGCTGTTGGCGGTAGCGGTAGCTCTCACCATTGGTATGGGAGCGCTTATGGGATGGACGCTCAAATCGGTGTTTGAGAATCCAGATCAAATCGGCTTATCGATCAGTACTGCGGACTTACTCCGTGATATGTCGGCTACCACATTGGCTACCAGCGGAATGCAGTTCATGCAGTTGATAATCATGATTCTTGGAGTGCTGTATATCACAAACGAGTATGCAACTGGGGCGGTTCGCGCTACACTCACGGCGGTACCCAAGCGCAGCATGGTAGTCATCGCCAAAGTGGTTAACCTCAGCGTCACCGTTTTTCTCACCTCGCTAGCTTCGCTATATGTTGCCGCACTTATCGGGTGGGGGTTCATTTCAAAGTATGGCGTAGACGATAGATTCACCTTGCAGGGGCTGCGCGTCATTGCGGGAGCATCGCTGGCCAACACGCTCATTGCACTGTTTGCTTTTGCAGTCGGTTTACTGTTGGGCAGCACTGTGGGCGGTATCAGTTCAGCGCTGGGAACGCTGTTAGTGTTGCCGATTATCACCTCAGTACTGCCGTGGAGTTGGGCAACGCGCATCGGTGAATATCTCATCGGTTCTGCCGCTACTTGGCTCTATAACTTCAACGAAATCACCTTGCCGCTTAGCTGGCAGTGGAACGAATGGGGGTTCCTGAAAGGGCTGTGGGTTACCGGAATCTGGGCGTTGGTACCGCTAATCGCTGGTACTATCATGTTGGGTAAACGTGACGTTGGTAGCTTCGGATAGCTTGACTATTCACAAACTATGCGGTGTGAGAAGTTGCCCACGACGCACCTAAAGCCACCCCGAAGTATGCAGCCCCATACAACCCCTGCTGCAACAGTGCAACATAGCGATCCGCCGATCCGAGATCGGCATCAGCCGTAAGCGACACCACCCGCACCCCGCGCGCTGCGGCGGTGCGCAACAAAACAGTGTCGGCTGCGCCGGAATCAACACCATCATCGAAGCGTAAAACTACCGGGCAGAGTAGTGTGCCGTTCTCAAGCGGATCACTAAAAAGCCCGCCGCAATCGGCTGCTGCAACCACTGGCAATAGTTCCGTCGCACTCGCGGCTAACACTGCTTGCCCGCAAGCATATCTGAGGGCTTCCGCCACTCTGCGCGCCGCCTGCGCTGCCAGCGTGGAAGTGCCGTATAGCAACACCTGTTTCTCCGCCAACGCCAACGCCAGCTCTTTAGCTGGGTTGCATGACAGATCACGGAAAGGGCTACGCTCTTCGGCCACCATATCCGCCGCTTCGGCAACGCTCTCGGCACGCACCACCGGCCCCAATCCGAGTTGTTCCAATCTTGCTAACACCGCCACGGTGATCGCCAACGGGTCGCCGGTGCGCGTGGGTAACAATGCTGCTTTTGGAGTAAGCATCGCTGCGGCGCTATCGGCAGGCGCAGCAACGATCAACTGCGCGCCGCGTTTCGCTGCTTCCGCCACGTTAGTCAACAGATCGCTTTGAACTGTATCGCCGACCACCGCCACCACAAGGTCTAATGAACCCACCCATGCCGGTAGACTGCCGGACGGCCAAGCCACTATAGGTACCGGACAACTAGGCTGCAATACTGCTCGAATCAGAGAACTCTCTATGCCCGTGACGAGCACACCTCGCGGACGAAACTGCGCATCCATACTGTTCGGAAGCTCCCCCACTTCCATCCGTATTCTGGCTCCGGTCATGGCAAGTTGCCGAAACAGTGGATCGGCTTTCAGCAAAGCTTCCCGATCATCTAGCAGGGAATCATCAAATTCTTTCACAGCGGTTTACGCGCTTCATCCATCAACAACACTGGAATGCCATCCGTTATGGGATACGCCAAAGCGCATATTCCACTAGTGCATATCAATTCGCATGTTTCGTAGTCCAGCGCTAATCGGGAACGACAACTCGGACACATCAACAGTTCGAGTAGTTCGGCATTGACGGGGAGCGTTTGATTCATCGCGCCTCCTCCACTAGGTGAGCAATCACATCCAGCGTATCCGTAGGGCAGGTAACGGCGATGGTGGGCACGCCGAGTTGGTACACCGGATAATCATTACCCCCCGGCATTAGCCGATCACCGATAAACACCATGTCGCTGAGCGGATAGCCGGTTTGTTCGGAAAGTTGCCGCATTCCATATGCTTTGTCGATGCCTTTTCTGGTTATGTCAATGGACGTGCTGCCACCTCCTGTTACCTCAAGACCAGGAAGATCAACCGCAACAGCCGCACGTAATAAAGCCCGTTTAGTACCATCTGAATCCCATGCTTTTTTTGCAGCCACTGGAGCTTTTTGTCCTAAAGCGGAGAAAGTGATCTGCGAACCACGATCTTCGATGCGCTCCCCCCACACCTGTTCTTCCCACAAGCCCAGCCGTTGTGCGCATCGCATCAGTGATTCAATACTCTGTTGCTTCTCTTCGGAGCTGAGATCATATGCATACACTTCTTGCCAATCACCGCCATAGTTACGCAGATACCTAGTACCGCAAGTCGGCATCAGGTGTAGCCGAGTCAAGTCGGCGCGTTGTGGAAGCCGATGTAGCACCTGCGTATCAAACTGTGCAAATCTGCCGCCAGATATGATGCATACTTCGCGCATCAGCAGCAGATCGGCTAGCGCCTCACCCATCGCGGAAGTGAGCGGGGATTTCGACTCAGCTAGCGTATCGTCTAAATCAAAAGCAACAAGCGTCAGGGTCACCACACAGATTCTACTAAGTCGACGCTAGTTCCTCATATACCCTGTTGTTTTTCTCGGGTTTCCGGTTTGCGTAAACCACAGTGCAGTATCAAAAACACCAGCGCCAACCGCACCTGCATAGCGGCGGACAAATGCTGGGCACTCACACATAAACGATTTCGCTTTAGTGGAGACGACGAGTCGAAACGAACAATCAACTTCCCACCCGGGGCTATACCTAACGAAAAAATAACCAATCAACTCCAGCGAGTAAGTTTTCATTCATTAACAGATAACGGGCGGAGCGCAGCGCATTACGGTATCAAATGCAGCGCGAACGGCGCTACTAAATGGCAGATTTTTAACTGGCGCGGCTGACATCAGCGATCACTCGCAGGTGTCCCAAACGGCGCAGTTCGATGATGCTGGAGTTATCTTGCAAGGGGCGTGGCGAGAACATCTCATCGCGCAGCCCAATACTGCGCACTTCGTTTGCTAACGTCACTAACTCGGTAGTGGTGCGGGCGGCGACTGGGAAAATATCAACGGTTCGCGTGAGTTGCCAACCCGCCGGAACACTCAAGCGCGTAATGTGAGCCGCACAGAGGTCGTAGTGACCCGGCGCATGTTCGTCCTCCAACGCCGCTAACTGCGCCATCTGGTTGTCGTAGTCATAGAGCAAGGTGGCGACAGCGTCAGCACTACAAGCTACCCGCGAACAACGACGAATCAACACATGATGAGGTTATCCGCTAAACGTCGTAACACCCGGTAGGCGTGCCGAATATGGTACGTACCTAGCAAAGGGATAGAGTCATGGACATGGTTTCTAAGCGTGATCGGCATAGTCGAGGCTTGCGCGGGCCGTTGGCAAGTACAAATCCTTTCACCAGACAAGCGGCACCATTACCCGGACATCTGAACCATTCGGAGTTCTTTATGAATGCGGTGCAAGAATCTATCGAACACATCAGAACGAGCAACCCGGATGCTATCGCCACTCTCGATATTGGCGTAGAAGAAGTGCCAGAGGAAAGTCGCGTTTGGGACGCTTTACTATCACACGGTGCTATGCCGTTAGCGGCAGCCATTGACGCGCTACCAAACCAGCGTGCCAGAGTGGTGTTATATCGCAGACCGATTGAACGACGCGCTGCTGACCAGCTTGATCTGCACGAACTGGTACATCACACCCTAGTGGAACAAGTAGCGGTGCTTACCGGACGCAACCCACTGGATTTAGACCCAAATTTTGAGCGGGGATGGTAGTAACTCTACTGCCGCACCACAACCCGCAAGGGGGTACGACCAGTATTGCGCACCTCCACCGGTAGCCCGGTAACAGCGATACCACCTTGATTGCTCACCAGCACCGCAGCCACCATATTCGCCCGCTCCAAACCAACCTGTAAGGTGTCCGCCGGCACCTGATAACTTGCGAAGCTACCAGGTGCTATTTCAATTGGAACCGTTGTCTCCTCGGTAGCGCTACGCAGTGTCACCGGTACACTAACCGAGCGTTCACCAGCATTCGCTAACTCCACAGTTACCGATGCTTGGATTGTCGCCGTTGCCGGAGTCTGAATTGAAGCTAGCAGCGGTTCCGCCACCAGATGCGTGGTAGGCACTGCCGGTATCACGGCCACATCATCGCCTTGCGTCACTACCACACTGGCGGCAATGTCATTGTTAGCGCTGACCAGTACCGCCCCGGAACGTCCCATTATCGCTTCGGTGACATCAACGATTTTGGATTGTGACGCCTCCACTACAACCGAGTTGAAACCAGCCAAATCGGTGATACCTTCGCTGGTCATCACCTTGATACTGACGTTCACTCGCACTGTGGCTGGATTCGTGAGTATCACTTGTACCCCCATCAATGCGGGAACACCGGCGGCCACCAGTGATAATCCCGTTCGGGATGCACTCACCATATCGAGACCGACACTGTTGACTAACCCGGTTGCTTGCAATCTGCCGGAAGTATTCTGCAAACGAATCCCTACCGGGCCGGTGTCGCTCACATAGTCGGAAAGCTGATACTCTCGCATTGAGTTCGACTGTAGTTTGGCATCTCGCAGATCGCCCTTGGTGATCTCCCCTTTCGAGCCAATTATGGTGATGTTGAACACCGCATCACTTTGATCTGGGTTGA
The DNA here is from genome assembly GCA_031267295.1 of Propionibacteriaceae bacterium. Classification (GTDB taxonomy): domain Bacteria; phylum Actinomycetota; class Actinomycetes; order Propionibacteriales; family Propionibacteriaceae; genus WRGV01. The sequence continues at coordinate 20,265 of JAIRZI010000033.1, forward strand.
CTATCTGTAGCACGCTCCCCGCCGCATCTGGGAATAATAGATACTGACTGGCTAGCGGTGCGCTACAGTTAGCCGCCGCAAGATAGCTGTCGGACTGGATGGCAAACCGGGCGACAAGCTCTGATGCTTCCGGTGCCGCCACCAGCATGGAGGGCGTATTCACCGCAGTACCTGGAGCGATCTGCTCTTGGAGCGCAACGGCAGCCGCAGTGGAGCCGACAATACTGTAGTTGGCGTTTCCGCGCACCTGACCAACTATTGAACCGGGATAATTTGTAAATCCCGGACACACTAAACGCACATCTGCACCCGGCATTACTGCGTGGGGGTCGTGTGGTTCTTGTGGTCGCATTGACACCAATCCGACAAACACTAGCCCTAGCACCAATAGAATCACAGCACCAAACGCCTCTAACGGCGGGAACTTTCGAGATGCCGCAGTGGTGCCCAGCACTGCTTGCACAATGCTTTTCGCTTGCCACAATGCGTTACGGGACGGCTCGGTAGCTATACTTTCTGGCGGCGGGACAGCTACATCAACTATGTCATCCTCCACTTCGGGAAGGACAGCGCTGACGGCCACATCGGCGATTTCAGAAACTGGAATATCCGCTACGGTTTTGCTGGCTTGCGGGGCGGCAGTGTGCAGTTGAGGTTCGGTAGCGAAAGATTCGGGGGTACTACCGTTAGGTGTTTCGTTGTTGCTATGTCGGGAACGTGGTCGTCGGCCCCGCAAGCGTTCCGACATGGGAGTTTCATCAAAGTTTTCACTCATAACTGTCCCCTTCGCGGCTCCGTGCGTGACATCTGCACTGACGCTGGGGCGGCTAACCAAAATAACACCACCACTGCGACTAACTCCCAAATCACCCATGACCAGGTTGGTTTCAATCGCCACTCGACAACACCAGTTGCTGTTCCGAGTTCAAACAGCGCCAAACCGGTATCACTTGTGACAGCCGGCAACGCCACCCCGCCGACCGTCACCTCCCAATCGGAATCGGCCTGTTCCAGCAGTAGTAGTTGTTCAAAACCAGAGTCCACGCTCACCTCGGCTCGTTCCAGTGGAGTCTGCACTCCTGCCGTCACGGTGTTCATCCGGCTAGACACACCAGCGATTGTAAACACATACGTATCGACGTTATCATCCACTTCCAGCACTCCAACCAGACCGGGCACTCCTTGCAGTGAAAGGATAACTGGGGTGGGAGCGCCAATCATTACGATGTGTCCGATGCCAGCATTCTCCAATCGTTCCACTAAACGATCAGTGACTATGCCGTCAGCTAGTTGTTGCGCCAACTCCAAATAGGTATCCCGAAGCGCTTCCGGACGTAGTGCGTCAGATTCACCATCACCCCAGATGGGGTGCTCTGCATCTTTGATACTCACGCTTGCCACTGCGTCGGTGGTGACGATGGAGAGCGTGCGCGTGGCGCGTGGCGAATGCTCGACAGCAGTAATGTAGCCCGGAAGAGCGTCGGTGGTACGTAACTGCAACGGTTCGCCAGCACCGGCTCCAATCCACCAAATCGTAGAAATCGCACTATAAATCAGTAATATCCCCACACCAGCGGAACGTAACTCGTAGTTGACGCGGAGATTATTACTAGCGGAACGTAACCAACCTGCGATAAGGGCGAGCGCTATCAACAGGGAACTCAAAATCCAGAATACGCCAAATCCACGCACTGGCACCGCTCCGATGTAAAACACCGAGCGACTGAGCGCAACTCCGAGCAGCATAGTCAACACCATGCCGACCAACAGCACTCGCCGCCACTTGGCCGGCAACTCAGCCCGTCCGGCTGCCAAAAAACCGATAAGTAGCACCAGTATCGCACCGAAAGTTACCCACCACGGGGCAGCGTTAACAAACCGGGCTGCCAGTAACGAAAGGACACCGGGAAGACTATCTGCGGACATTGCGGCACCATCAACACCGGTGAAAATACGAGCCGGATCGGCCAACAATCGCGGTATCCACGGTGCCAACACCACAGTGGGAGCCGAAACGACAACTAAAGCACCCCGGAGATCACGCCGGAAAGTAGCCACTACAACTGCGGCTCCCATCACACCGAGCAGCACAGCGGGCGAAACTGCTCCCAATACGGTGCCGCACACTGCCACCTGTCCTGGCGGTTGCAACCCAGCCAAGCCCACAAGCGAACCACGCGCCCAGCTATACAACCCGATAGCCAGCACCGGTAACACGATCATCACAGTTATTCCAGACAATGAACCGGAACGCAGTAAACCACTAGTTGGCAGCAACATAGCCCACACTGTTGCGAGTAATAGCGCAAACCCAGTGTTCACTATGCGGCGCATGAGGTGATAACAGGTGGCAAAAGCGCCCGCCACAGCGCTAAATAACACCAACCAAACAAACAGTGCCGGCTGTCCGGCGGCAAGAGTGGAACCAACGGCCATAACGGCGAGCCAAGGAGCGTTGGCACCGGATAACCCCGGCGTAGCCACAATCCAATTATTCCAAGCCGCGCTTAACGAATCTGGAGCTGGTAGCAGAGCCGCAGACACCGGCTGCCCCATGCCAATCAACCCGCGACAAGCGATAACGGTACATAACGCCAACATCACCGACATGATGCCAACCAACGGTAACGGCGCTTTCCGGTAACGATAATTGTCCGTTTCATCACTGGTTAGGTCATCAATACCGATGCCCACTGTAGAGCCGATCAGTCGACGCCACCAACCCTCAGTTTTGCCGATAACCCACTGCATAAACTGACTTATTCCCCAGAAGCGGCCAGGAAGCAACTTTTTCGGCACGTGCACACTATTTCGCTTGATAGGCGCAGTGAGCGCCAACAACGCGGGCATGTTGCCCTTTGTTGCGGCGAATGCTTTAGCCGCTTGCGAATATAGCCGAGTACGACCGGTGTCTTTAGCCAACGCGGCTTGAATGTAGTGTGCCCGATTGATCAGTCGTAATCTGATACCGGTAAGCGTAGGTACGGACGAATGCATCTGCACTACTCGCATACCCGCCGCCAAATCTTGCGCCTCGGGGTTTAGCGTTGACTCCGAGTCACGACGGGAGTTCCAAGAGGCTTGCTCGTGGTACATGCCGGCATCGGGACAAGTTTCCACCCGCATCCCTAGGCGATGTGCGCGCCACCCCAGTTCTACACCGGTACGGAAGTACGGTAGCCCTTCGGCCAATCCCCCCAACTGAGTGAGCGCGTCGGCTCGTAGTAAAACTCCGGCCATAGAACCACCCAAAACCGACATAGCTTCGTCTTGCCGTTGGTCTATCTCACCCGGATCAACACTGATGATGCGCCCACCGCTCCGGGCGATAGTTTCGCCAATACTGCTAACCCGGTCGGGTTGGTTACGCAAACGTGGCCGTAGCAACTTTGGCAATATGATCGCCGGACCGCTAGTGAAATCAGGTTCGGTGGCAGCGCGTAGCAGTTCAGTGAAAGTGTCACGACGCGGCCAGCAGTCATCGTGTAACAGCCAATACCATAGCGGCGGTAGCGCCGTCGACTCAGCGATAGCGCGATTCACCGCAGCGGAGAAACCTATATCGGCTGGTGCGTCAATGATTTGGTCGATTATCCCCTCAGAAAGCGCCTGATCTAACACTCTGCGCCCCGCATCGCTAGACCCGGTGTCAACGGCGATGATATGTCCCGGCCTAAGCTGTGACCTGGAAAGCTCAATTATGGCTTTACCTATAAATTTAACGCCATTATGGACAACGATAATCGCCGTTACTCGGTCGGCACCACGCGGCGGCACGTCCTCGTGCTCCACTTCGTGAGCCCATGCCCACGGGTCTACCTCTTCCGAATCCACCCACCCAGTCTAGACCGAATAAGAAAATCAAAGGAATCTACCCTCGGCTCTAGACCACGAATATAGGTCGCTAATCCAATTTGACTAGCTGTTACATATCAGGCAACTTGACGACGACGTATCCGGCGTTCTCGTTCGGATAGCCCACCCCAGATACCGAAACGCTCATCATTCACCAGTGCGTATTCTAAGCAGCTTGCACGCACGTCACACTGTGCGCAGACTCGCTTTGCTTCTCTAGTGGAACCGCCTTTTTCTGGAAAGAACGCTTCTGGGTCAGTCTGGGAACATAACGCAAACTCTTGCCACGCCGGAACGCCATCTACCCCTTCGTAGAACGCTTCTTCAAAGATACGCCAGCTTACGGCTGCCTGAGCCATATTACAACCTCCAGTCATAGTTAACGCCCAGTTCCCTAGGAGCAAACCCAGACTAAATAATTCCTAGGCATAGACTGGATCACCAACCAACCTAGATTTTTTTACTCCCATGTAATGTTTCATTAAACCACAGGAATCTTACAGATGTAATTACACCGCTGTAAGTCGGATACGTCAAGTGGAAATAGTAAATTTTTTGATTTTTTTCAACAACAGGCAACATGAAAACAACAAACCATGCGTGTCATAAGAACATGATAACTAAGGTTGCTGCGTCGCCAGCAGCCCCGCAATCTCTTTAACCCGTTCCGAATCGGCCAACGGACACAGCAACGTCGCCGCTGTGCTACGCACCGCCACTACATCGCTCATCCCGACCACCGCCAGCACACCTGGCGCGGTGTTGATCGCCAAAGTGCCTTGACAATCAGTAAACATCACTTGACCAATAGCAGCGTTGCCGTATCCGTCTTGAGGTAGCGCTGCTCGCAACGCCGCATAGGAACCGACATCGCGCCACTCCAACTCCATACCGATAGCTGCAATATGGGCGGTTGTAATACCGCGCGACACTGGTTCCATCACAGCATAGTCAATTGAGTTAGCGGGAAGTTGTGCATAAAGTTGTGCCGTTCGCTGCGGAGTCACCGTCAGTTCACGCAGCAATTTGGCGTTTATCGGTTGTAGTTGGTCTAGTAATGCCAACAGCGTGTCAGCACGCCAAATGAACATGCCAGAGTTCCACCAGTAACCGCCATCTGCGATATAAGTCTGCGCGACTTCCGCCGTTGGCTTCTCCTTAAACTCCAGCACTTGTCGCGCCGTAGGAAACCCTGGCAGTGTATCGCCGAGTTTTAAGTAACCGAACCCGCTTAGTGGTGCGGTGGGAACGATACCGAAAGTGATTAACGTTTCTGGCGCATCAGCCGTTATTTGAAAGCCCAATCGTATTCGTTCGGCGAACACCTCCACCGGATGAATGACGTGGTCGGCAGCGAGAATCACCAGTGTTGCATCTTTATCGCGTTTAGCTAACACTGCCGATGACCAAGCAGCGGCGTTCAAAGAATCTCGCGCAT
>JAIRZI010000032.1 GCA_031267295.1 Propionibacteriaceae bacterium
TAAAGGGTTATTGCCGGATATATATATGTTTACGCTTATCTGGACTGATGAGTTGGGCCAATCTACTGTTTCTGAGTTCGTTATAGAAGTGGTAGCTGATTCTGATGCTCCTTTAGGTAGTGTTTTTTCCGGCGGTAAACTAATACGACCAATCCCATCCACCGCCTTATTGGGGTTCCTACTGTTAGGGATCAGTTGCTTACTAGCAACCGGCTACCAACACACTCACAAAACCAAATCCCACTACTCGTTAAGGACACGCACTAACCCTGTCTCGTACGCAACCAGCGCTAGTGACATTCGGTCGCATACCCCTAATTTGGTGGTTCGTAACCAGACGCATCCGAGTTTTTCCTTTTTTGTGTGGAAGTGGTTATGGTGGTGTAAACCTTGGGATTAAATCAGAGTTATTCAAAGTGGTGATATACATCACGGTGTTACTCATCGTCCGTCACTGCGAGTGTCTAAAAGGGTGCGAAGCAATCCAGTTATTTAGGTGTCGGTTATGTGAGTCTTTCTGGTTTGGATTTATTGAACAAATTCCTCTTTTGCTCGGTGGTTTCTTTTCTGGATTGCTTCGTCGCTTACGCTCCTCGCAATGACAGGCGATAGGTAATTGCATAAGGGCGAATGTATCCTCACAGTGTGTAGCAACTTGCGGTGAATAATACTTTAGTAACTGGATTGCTTCGCGCCCTTTTGCGCACTCGCAATGACGGACGATAAGTAATCGTGTGGTGACGGACGATAAGTAGTCGCGTGGTTACGGACGGTAAGTAGTCGCGTGGTTACGGACGGTAAGTAATCGCGTGATGTATATCACCACTTGAATAGCTCTGATTTAAGCCCAAGGCTTACACCACCATAACCACTTCCACACTAAAAAGGAAAAGCTCGGGTATTACTCTCAACACACCAACTTACAAAAAAGAGTTCGTTCTCTTGCCCAACTGAACACCCTCATGCAACAAACCGACACCAGCAACTGAAAAATTGAACTGAAAATTGAAAACTTGAAAACAGAACAAATTTGAAAACATAAGCATTAGCGAACATCACAACACCCACACCCCTATCTCAAAACCGGTTGGTTTTGAGCATTACGTCGCGGGGGATTGTTTACTTAACGGTGGGTGGGTTGTGGATTCGTCTAATTTGTGATGATGGAAGCGCTCTGAATAGTTACGCAGTCTAGTCTCACTTTTTGCCGTGTCAGTTGAGCGGATTGTACTTTTAGAGCTACTTCGAAGACGATGCTTATCAAGTGATAATTCATTTGCGGCAGCTATCGAGTCGTGCGGCATTTTTTAAAATGATGGTTCTTGAAAGAGAAAACTAGGCTGTCTAACCTCATCCAAACCTGCGACCTGAACCCGCCCAAGTTCCTTTGGCTCAATTTTCTTGAGACCACCTCCATATTCACGACCCTCTGAGACAATTGACTCTGTGGTTAAAGCGGAAAGGCGAACCCACATTTCGTCTAGCCACTCTCGTGTGGCAAGGTCGGCAAATTCGGATTTAGGAAACAGCATCAAGTACGAATTGGTAGCGGTTGCGTGTGATCGGTTTCGGATGAAGCGGAATGCTTTGCCGGTTCTTGTACTAGACCGACCCATGTAAGTACATAGGATTGGTGCGACAGGACGTTGCTCTTGCGAATACCACGGTGTTCGACCGCGCACAAGGTAGGAAGAGTGAACTTTCGGATCGGCGCTGTTGAGATACGAGACGACTGGGAAAGGTAAGTCCCGATCATTTAGCCCTGTGCAGTCCAGCAGAGCATAGGAACCGGTATCTACCGGCCAACCCTGCGCATCCATACCCACTTCACTGAGGGGCATGTGTCTGGGGCTGGGAAGAATAGGCTTAAGGTATTCATCGCTGATACCGAGCCTGTGGAACTCGTCCCGTGGTTTGATGAAGAAATCGTTAGCTCCAGTGGCGATACCTCGCCGGATGTTGAACAACTCACCAAGCGACATCTGTTGCTGCGAGTCGGGGCTAGATTTAAGGCACTTAAGCCACTTCACGAGTCGAGATATTTCGCTATAGCGCGGAACTGACGTTCTTCTTGCGCATTGCGGATGATCGGGTCGGCGATCACCCCGCAGAGACGGTCAGCTATGACCGTGGCGGCTACATATTTCTGGCGTTCGTCAGGTTCAGTGGCTGTCTTGAGCCAAGACATAAGGTCAACGTCAAGTAAACGACCGATGGTGGTACAGATACGACGTAGCTCACCATCAAGCGTCATCGGTTTCATGCGAGGTGGCAGGTGCCCGTCTTCTAGTGTCTTGACTAAACCTCTCGAACTCACACCTGACAATCCGACCAGACGATCACGCGCTATCGGCGGAGCAGTCATCATTCGCAAAACTGACGTGACGGCTGGATCAGCTTTAATGACTGCCGCAGTAATGTCTCGCGCCTGGTGCGTAGCATCGAACGCTTCAATAACGCTTTTAATAGCCGAATGCCGCGAAGAATGGAACGCCGCCGGAGCGGCTTCAAAGAACCAGTTGTTATACATCCCGACAGACGCAGCAACATCTGACTTCCAAGCCTCACCCGGTTGGCGTTGATCATAGCCTTTACTCATATCCTCTCTGCATACAACCACCATGTTAGCCGGAGCCACCACCACTTTTGCTCACCGCAGTGTTCAATTTTGAAGTGCAACGGTGGTGTTCGTGGGTAACCCCATCAAACCATTTACAGTTTACGACGCACCGCTCCTTTGTCAGCGCTAAGCGCCAACCAACCATAAACCCGCAACGCTTGGCTCACCTCACGTTGCCGATGTTTCGGTTTCCAAGCCAACTCCCCCAAAGCATCTTCAGCAATGCGCCGTTCAGCCAACTCATCATCACTTATCAGCACGGTAATAGAACGCCCCGGAACATCAATCTCAATAAGATCACCATCACGAACCAAACCAATAGCACCACCAGCAGCCGCTTCTGGGCTGATATGCCCCAACGATAAACCAGACGAGCCACCAGAGAAACGACCATCAGTAATAAGAGCGCACTGCGAACCAATACCAATGCCTTTCAAATACGCCGTAGGATAAAGCATCTCCTGAAAACCTGGCCCACCAGACGGGCCTTCGTAACGAATCACCACCACATCACCCGGCACGATCATGCCACTGAGAATCATCTCAACGGCTTCTTCTTGACTTTCGGCAACCTTAGCTGGACCAACGAAATGATACTGCTGCTGCGGCACCCCGGCAGTTTTACAGATAGCACCATTAACAGCAATATTGCCTTTGAGCACACCCAACCCCCCATCCGTGGTGTATGCATGTGATATGTCGCGGATAGCACCACTCACCGAATCCACATCAGGGGCGGAGTATTTGCTGTCGGAGTTAAACGGTTCGGTGGTGCGCTTGCCGCCAGGAGCGGCCAAGTAGAGCGTTTGAGCTGCGACGCTAGATTGCCCACTGCGAATATCCCAATCGCTCAGCCACTGCTGTAGTGCGGGCGAGTGGACGGCGTGTGTGTTGTGATGCAACAACCCGCCCCGGTCTAGCTCACCGAGTAGCGCCGGAATACCACCGGCGCGATGGATGTCCTCCACATAGAAGTCATGCGTGTTGGGAGCGATTTTGCAGATGCATGGCACCTTTCGGGAGAGCACGTCGATGTCGTCTTGCGTGAAAAGCACCTCGGCGGCATCGGCGGCAGCTAACAGATGTAGCACCGTGTTGGTTGAACCGCCCATAGCGATGTCCAGTGTCATTGCGTTAAAGAATGCTTCGCGGGTAGCGATGGAACGGGGTAGCACCGACTGATCGCCAGCGGTGTAGTAACGCTGACATAGTTCGACGATCAACTCGCCGCTACGTTCCGCCAGCGCCGCGCGGGCAGTGTTAGTGGCTAGTGTGGTGCCGTTACCCGGTAACGCCAATCCCAAGGCTTCGGTGAGACAGTTCATTGAGTTAGCGGTGAACATGCCAGAACATGATCCGCAAGTGGGGCAAGCGGTCGCCTCAATTTCAGCGAGTTCGGCATCGTCAACATCTGGGCTGACCGAAAGGATCATCGCGTCAATAAGATCAAGCCGGGTAGTTTCAGTTGGGTTCTTGGAAAGGTGTGCCCGCCCGGCTTCCATCGGTCCACCTGATATGAAGATACTGGGGATGTTCAGCCGTAATGCTGCCATCAACATGCCGGGGGTGATCTTGTCACAGTTGCTGATGCAAACCAGCGCATCGGCACAATGCGCATTGACGCTGTACTCCACGGTGTCGGCGATTAGTTCGCGACTCGGTAGCGAGTACAACATGCCGGTGTGCCCCATAGCGATACCGTCATCTATCGCCGTGGTGTTGAATTCGCAAGCGATGCCACCGGCGGCTTCGATAGCGCGTTTAACCAACCTCCCCAACACGTTTAGATGCATGTGTCCCGGTACGAACTCCGAAAAACTGTTGGCGATAGCGATTACGGGTTTGTGGGCTTGAATATCTGCGGTAGAAAGCCCGAGAGCGCGCCACAGCGCACGCGCTCCAGCGAACTCACGACCGTCCATTGTGGTACGAGAACGAAGTGTCGGCATGAAAACAAGGTTAGTCTGTTCCGGCAGTTGAGTAGTGAGCCATGACTAAGTGTTCCTAAGTAACATCGGGGTGAGTGCCGAGTTCACTTTGTCTCGTCTGTTTTCCGCATATGCCCGCTGACGCAGATATTTTAGAACCGGATGTAACTGCGCGTGCCGGTTTCAATTTGGAAGTGCAACGGTGGTGTGTTGGTTTGATTGTAGTTGTTGTTGGAATGTTTCGGTGGGTGTTGCCCAGTTGAGGCATTTGAGGGGTCTGTTGTTGATTTCGTTT
>JAIRZI010000034.1 GCA_031267295.1 Propionibacteriaceae bacterium
GTTTAGCTAGGGAACCAGCAACGAATCCGCACTTATGCCCTGTAGTTGACCCAGTTTTCTGCAGCACATGACTAACTTAGGGTTCGAGTTTTTCCGCTTTTGGATGGTTTTGAAATTGGATACGGGTTTGGTTAGGCATTTCGCTATTATTTTTGGGTGGTTTCCTGTTGAGTCTCCCGTCATTGCGAGGAGCGCAAGCGACGAAGCAATCCAGAAAAATAACCACTGAACAAAAAATGATTCTGTTCAATAAAACCGAACTAGAAAGATTCACGTAAACGACACTTCTATGACTGGATTGCTTCGCGCCCTTTTCGGTCGCTCGCAATGACGAACGATAAGTAATCATGTAGTGATGGGTGAGCAACGCACGGTAACGTACCTAAGTCTCTCCGTCGTTGTGAGGAGCGTAGGGCAGCACGGCGCAGCAACGCACAATAACGTACCTAAGTTTCTCCGTCATTGCGAGGAGCGTAAGCGACGAAGCAATCCAGAAAGGTAACCATTGAACAAAAAATGATTCTGTTCAATAAAACCGAACTAGAAAGATTCACGTAAACGACACTTCTATGACTGGATTGCTTCGCGCCCTTTTCGGTCGCTCGCAATGACGGACAACAAGTAATCGCGTGATGTATATCACCACCTTGAATAGCTCTGATTTAAGCCCACGGTTCACACCACCATAACCACTTCCACACAAAATAAGGAAAAACTCGGGTGTTTCGTCATGCGTTCGGGAGCAGTTTTTTTCAGGGTGGTTTAGCGTAATTCCAGGCGGGGAAAGAGCAAGAGAGTGATTTATGAGGATAACGCGGCTAGCGACATTGTTTATGTGCTGAATTTTACGCAGTTTCGTTAGTTTGGCAGCGCAGTTAGGATACGGCGCAGTGACACCAATCTGGTCTCGTTGAGGATTCCGGCGCTCACGGCTTCACTTAGGGCGCATCCAGGAGTGACAAGCGCATGGGTGCATCCTTTCGGACAGCGGGCAGCGATCAAACTTAGATCAGGGAATGCGGCCAGCACTGTAGCGATGCTGACATGTGAAAGCCCGAAACTGCGCACACCGGGGGTATCTATCACCCAGCCGACACCATCGGGTAGTGGCAATGCCACCGCCGCCGTTGAGGTGTGCCGACCTCGACCGGTAACTTCATTAACATCGCCAGTCGTCTGGTTTGATCCGGGAATCAAAGCATTGATAAGGGTAGATTTCCCCACTCCAGAATGGCCGATGAACACCGTGCGATGATCGGCTAAGAGTTGACGCAATTCGCTGAGATCGCAACCGGGATACACGCTCACTATGGGAATGCCTAATGCGCAATATTGAGTTATTAGAGCATCTGGGCTAGCCAAGTCGGCTTTGGTGAGACAGAGCACCGGGGCGATGTGGGCATCATAGGCTGCCATCAAAATGCGATCAATCATGCCGGGGCGTGGTGACGGATCAGCGAGTGCGGTCACTACTAGTAGTTGGTCGGCGTTGGCTACTATGGGGCGCTCGAATGGATCATCATCGTCGGCGCTGCGACGCAGTATTGTGACGCGCTGCGAAACTTGAACTATGCGCGCTAATGCATCGTCAGCGCCGCTTAAATCACCAGCGAGATGTACTAAATCGCCCACGATGACACTTTTGCGACCAAGGGCACGAGCTTTCATAGCTTTCAAGATGCGCTCATCCAGCAGCACCTCGAATCGACCACGATCTACCCGAAGCACTCGCCCCGTGACGTTGCTGGAGTAGTCGGGGTGGTTTTTGGTACGCGGATGCGAATAGCCGGAACGGCGATCAAACACACTGAGGTCGTCATCGTCGAAATCGTCGCCGCGACGGCCATGTACTCTAGGACTCATCTAGTTGATCTTTCGAAGTGTGTTGCCGGCGCTTGTTATCGCCGGCTAGCTCGCCGGTTGTTCCCGCAACCATAGCACTCCAGATTTCTGGGAACTGTGGCAGCGTTTTAGCGGTAGTGGCCACATCGTCGAGTAGTACCCCAGGAACCTTAAGACCAAGTAAGGCCGCTAGATGTGCCATTCGATGATCGGCGTATGTCGCTAACATTGTGCCCGTTAAACGCTTGGTAGCACCGGTGATCGCTAATCCGTCATGCAGTTCATTAGCAGTTATTCCCACAGAGCGCAAAGTGTTTACTATGGCGGCTATCCGATCAGTTTCGTGTCCGCGAATATGAGCGATCCCGCTGATGCGGGTAGTACCTCGACTGAACGCCGCTAAAGCGGCCACTACGGGAGTGAGTTCGCTAGCGGCACTGAGATCAATATCGCAGGCGGTGAGCGGTCGGTCTGGCAGGGCTACTACACCGTTCGAAGTGCGCTCCACCCGAGCGCCGAAACGCGAAATGATAACTCGGATTAGATCGCCAGGTTGGTTAGTAGTTTCCGGCCAATCCAGCACTTCGACCCGCCCAGCGGTGAGCACTCCGGCCGCTAAAAAGGCGGCTGCGTTAGTGAGGTCTGGTGCAATTAGTTGGTTCAGCGCACTGATCGGACCAGGGGAGACACTGAACTTGGTAGCACTTGCAGTTAGCGAAACTTTGCGTTCGCGTAACATATTGATCGTCATGTCAATATGCGGACGTGACGGCGGTTGAGAGCCAGTGAGGGCGATCTCGATACCGTGCGGATAACGCGCACCTGCTAGCAGTAACGCCGATACAAATTGGCTAGAGGCGGAAGCATCGAGCAGCACCGCCCGAGAGTCCAGCTTGTTGGGAGCCTGCAGAGTGAACGGCAGTCGATCATTGGTTATCGTCACCCCCAAGCTACGTAGTGCTTGAAGCAGCGGTGCGATTGGTCGGTCGGCAGCGCGAGCATCACCGTAAAAACGAGTAAGCCCAGGAGCAAGTGCTGCCAGCGCAGGAAGAAAACGTAGCACTGTGCCCGCTAAACCAACATCGATACCGCCCGGAACGCAAGTGAAAGTTGCGGGGGGAGTCACTAACTGTGAGAGCGACGGCCTTTCTGCAGCAGAAAAGGAGGGCGAAGAAAAACGAACACCCAAAGCTGACAACCCAGCTCGCATCAAGGCGGTATCGCGGGACTCCAAAGCACCTGTGATAGTGGTAGTGGCATCGGAAAGCGCGGCCAATACATACGCCCGGTTGGTCTCAGATTTTGATCCGGGCACTCGAATACGTGCGTTCACCGGAGCAAACGCATACGGTGCCGGCCAGGCGGAAACACTCACTTGGCCATTATCCCAGGAATGGTTGGAATAATGAGCGTGTTTTGCTGGTTAAAACTAGTTATGGACATGATGTGGTGCCAGCGCGCTGCGCGGCATACGTCTCGTCACGTTGTCCGACGGGTTGTGTTTGCTTATTATCGTGGCGATTATGCACCCACTTTTGGTAGCAGAAGTCATGTTGTGCGGCGCGCTGCGTTCAATACTGCCCAACACTTGCTAGGCTGCAAATTGATGTCTGAGATTTTTACGTTTCCTGCTGAAAGTGATGCTGAGCGTGCGCAGCGTTTCACACATGATGCTATGGGCTATCTAGACCAGCTATACGGCGCGGCGCTCAGAATGACTCGCAATCCGGTCGATGCCGAAGATGTGGTGCAGGATACCTATGCCAAAGCGTTCGCGGCGTTCGCGCAGTTCCAACCAGGAACCAACCTTAAGGCGTGGCTGTATCGCATTCTCACCAACACGTTCATCAATACCTATCGAAAAACGCAACGCAGACCACAAACCGATAGTGAGGATGTGAAAGATTGGCAGTTGGCGCAGGCCGCCAGCCATGACGCGGTGGGGTTGCGTTCCGCCGAAGCTGAGGCGTTGCGCGAAACTCCAGATACTGCGGTCACTGAGGCGTTAGAATCGCTCAGCCCAGAGTTTAGAGAAGTTGTGTTGCTCTCTGATGTGGAGGGGTTTTCTTATAAAGAGATCGCCGAGATCATGGCTACTCCGATTGGTACGGTGATGAGTAGATTAAATCGAGCTAGGGCGCAGTTGCGTGACAAACTACGAGAATATGCTGCCGCACAAGGCATCGGACTAAGAGAAAGTGAATGAGCGTGTCGGAATACCCGTTCGATGCTGATGTTGATCAGTGTGCACATGCCCTACAGAATGCACATGCGTTTCTGCACGGTGAACTTTCTAGTGAAGCTGCGGATATAGTGCGTCAACACCTGATGGCGTGCGAACGCTGTCTCGATGAGTTCCAAGTAGAAGAGTTGATAAACGCATTACTAAAACGGTGTTGCAGCGACACGCAAACCCCGGATGCGTTGCGCGCTAGACTGAGCGCTCTTAGCGTTCAAGCGGGGTAGTCCGAACAGTTCAAACTAACGAACAGCAACGCCCAAAGCGAAGCTAGCGTACAGATCAAGAAACTTCGATACGAAAGCGGCACACAAGTTATTGCTGACTATCCGCTAGTTTGTTTAAAATCTGCTTAAAAAACTTATACCTTTAGTCAAATTAGATCAGGGGTATAAGCTACGTCGTATTAAGCAGCTTACGCGGTGGGGCGCTTGCCGTGGTTGGCAGCGTTCTTGCGACGCGCGCGGCGCTTACGGCCACCTTTACCCATGTCAGACCTCCTGTATTGTGCGCAACTAGCTGCTGTGCACACTGATTCTGCCATGTGAGTTGCATATTCCCCAAGCTGGACTTGTCTAGCGCGTGAATTAGATGCTGATGAGACGCAGATAGGATAGTGAATATGCCAGACCTTGCTACTGCGCTTGCAGAACACACCGACATCGCCGCCGATGATCGACGTTGGTTAGCGGCGATGGTGCGAGAGTGGAGTTTGTTGGCGGACACGTCTTTCTCCGATTTGGTGTTGTGGTTGCTTGACTCCGACGGTTCTGTTTTCTGGGCAAGCGCAGAGCAGCGTCCCAACACCGGTCAAACCACTTTGGAGCATAGCGTTGTCGGTAACGTAATCCCGTTTGCGTCCAGCTTAGCGATCACAGATGCCTATGTCAGCGGGCAAATTGTGGTGCAAAGAGGTTTTGATTTGATGGCGGAAGCTGTTCCTATCATCAGAAATGGCCGCACTCTCGCGGTGGTAGAACTGCGCTCCAGCCATAATCACAGCCGCATTTCTAGTGCGTTAGACGACTATTTTATTGACACTTCCCGAGTGCTTATTGATATGTTATGGCGCGGTGTGTTCCCTATTGAACCTCCGAGCGATCCACCGGGTAGCCCCGGGGTTCCTGATGGAGTTATCCGAACCGATAACTACGGTGTGGTGTTGTTTGCAGAGCCAAAAGCGATCGCGTCATATCGTCGACTGGGCTATGTCGGTGATTTAGAAGGCTGCAAACTGCTGGAGCTGAGCGAGACGCTGGGACGGCTGAAAACGACAGTGAAAGGCCCAGAAGATGCGTTTGGTAACCGGCCGCGTGAAGTGTATGTCGAAAGTGCGGATGCTGCTGTGCGCTTGCGCGTCATACCACTATCCCATGCACGAGAGCCTTTAGGGGAACTGGTGTTGTGTATCGATGTGACCGCATTGCTAGAACATGAACGCAGGCTGACCACCAAAGATGCCACCATCCGAGAAGTGCATCATCGAGTGAAGAACAACTTACAGACGGTGGCATCGTTGTTGCGATTACAATCGCGGCGGATGAGCAGCGATGAAGGACGAGCGGCGTTACGGGAAGCAGTTTCGCGAGTGCAATCAATCGCCTTAGTGCAGGAGATACTCTCCGCCACATATGACGAGATGGTGCCATTTGATCAGGTAGTTGATCAACTTTTGTTCATGGTGGGTGATTTGGCATCGCCATCTGGCACAGTGACATCGCATCGTGAAGGTAGTTTCGGGATGGTGCCAGCGGATGCTGCTACCAGTCTGGCGTTAGTTGTCACCGAATTATGCCAGAACGCCATCGAACATGGCTTGGGGTATCAGAGCGGTACATTGACGGTTACGGCACGCCGCAACTCCGCGCAGCTAAGCGTTTATATCAGCAACGACGGCGCTCCGCTACCGGCAGGATTCGACATAGCCGATACTCGTTCGCTTGGACTGTCGATTGTGGCAACGCTGGTTGACGATTTAGGAGGTACTTTCACCTTGGCAAACAATGTAGGTACCCCTGGCACGGTAGCAACATTAGAGTTGCACTTGGAGTAATGAAAGTTTCTCCGGTAAAGCACTGCAGAGCTAAGTGGGCGAATAGCGGAGACGCTTTATTGGAAAACACTGATATGTTATTCGCCTATAGCAAAAGAGTGCGGATGCGCTGCGAGTTAGGCGACGCGCATCCGGCTACGGTTGCGACGTTTCAGTGAACGCCGTTCCTCGTCGCTCATACCGCCCCAGATGCCATGATCTTGGCCATTATCCAATGCCCAATGTAGACATTCTTCGCGCACAGTACAACGAGCGCAGACTTTCTTAGCCTCCTCGGTTTGTGCAAGGGCAGGCCCAGTGTTGCCAATGGGAAAAAAAAGCTCCGGATCTTCGTCAAGACACGCTGCTTTGTCACGCCAATTCATCGGTTTGTGCGGCTCCCGTCCTGCAGACATAGTAAGTAAGTTTTTGGCTACGTATTTTGAGGGGTTGTAAAAACCCCTCACTACTAGAGTGCCACATCAGTCAAGAGGGTAACTCGCGCCACGCGCCACATCATATGAAAAATAGTTGTAGTCGGCAGGTATTTACGTCGCATTTTGGCTATTCTACTGTTTTGCATGGTAATAAACGCTAATATTTTGACATTATTTTTGACAAAAAAGTTTTGCGTCAAAGGTGTCTGTTACCGTGCAAGGTGGGGTTATCGAACGATGCGCCGTGCGGTGGTGAATGCTAGCGGCACACTGCCCAGCGCCATCCCAAGTACAGTTAAGTTGCGAATAACTAACAGTGCGGTAGCAAAAGTGTCCCCTAAGTACGGTTGCACCAATGCGGTATACGTTATGGGATACACCGCCTGAGTGAGTAACGCGCTGGTAAGGGCGACAGAGCCACCGATATAAGCTATGAACCGTCCGGCTGGGGAGTGTGGCAGCGAAATCCCGAAAGCTAGCGGGCCAGCTAACCAGAACATATACTGCGGGCTAAGAGTTTTGTTTACGGCGATTAGCAGCAGTATGGTAGCCAACACTGTTGCCACTTGCGCCACTAGAACGCGGTGTGCCACTGCGGGGTTCGTAGGTTGTTTTCGTTGCTGCCAGCAAAGCCATCCCGACATGAATATTATGATCACCCAGGTCACCAAGAAAGCAACTTGAGATACCTGTAACCAGAACGGCACCGCAGTTCCGAACACTTCATAGGCGTTAGAGCTAGTGAAACTGACGGTATATCCTCTATCGGGTAAGGCATGTAGGATCATCGGCCAGGTGGCAGATACCGCTTCTATCTGAAGACCACGCTCAGATTGCCAGGTGAGCGGTGATATGTTGCGCGCCCAACCGCCCAGTAGCAATGAACAACTACCCAACGCTAAACCAACCACTGCAAACCCGATCAGCCGCCGCATCCCCGCACGGTTGGGGGAGATGATGGGCGCGATCAACGCAGCAGGCCACATTTTGAAACCAGCGGCGAACGCCATAGCTGCGCCAGAGGTGTGATCTGACTTAGTGAGCAAGGTGAGTGACGCACACACTAAGAACGCTATGATAATGTCCAGCCGTACCCAGATGAGCGGCCCGATAGCTGCCGTGAAAAGAATCCAGTAACCAGCAGCCAATTTGGAACGACGTGCTAGCAAAACTATGGCGGCAAGATCGCAAGCTGTTGTTAGTAATCCAAAACCCAATTCAAACGCAGCAAAATTGTCGCCAGAGATGAGACGCACTAACCGTAGTAACCACACTGCTGGTAGCGGGTATTCGCTGAGCGTAGCGTTATCTGCGGTTTGCAGCGAGTTGAAGTAGTACGCCACATCGCCAACTATGTAACGATAGCGCTCGGCATACAGCCAGAGCATCAGCGCTCGGGTGCTCAGCCATAACACCACCAGCGCGCTCAACGTCAATACGTCGATGGGTAGTGAGCACCAAGAGTTCTTCGGTTTAGTTGCAGTGAGTGGCGCATAATCTGTGATAATCGATGATTTGTTACTCGATAGCGGACGTTCAGAATGTGGCGTTTTATCCGCGATTCTTGCAGACGTGTCGTCAGTACACGACTTAGCCGTATCGGGTACCAAGTGTTTAGCTGATTCGGAGTAGCTCATCAACTCATTCAACTTCCATAGCAGTGCCGTCAATGCCGCTGGTGCTGGAACGGGTGGGGGTTAGCGAAAGTGGACGTGATGGTGCCATACGCTGCTGGAGTGACTGCTCCATCTGGAGTAGGCGCGGTAAGCCGGGTGGTGCGGAAGTGGTCGGGGTTGAGGAAACTCCACACCCAGCGCAGCAGTTCTACGAAAAACCACACCACGAGAACATTACGCGCCACCAACACCAGCGTCACTGGTAGTTGCAGATACATTCGCCAATCGACTTGATCGCGCACTAGCACGGCATAGCTTATCGGATACACCACCGTGGTGAGCAGAGTGAAACTGAGCATGAGAACGCTTAGACGTTTCAACCGGTTGCGATCACGAGAATACGACTGCTGCCAAGGTGCGCGCACTCCAAGCACGGTGAACGTCGCCGCCATAGTGGGAGCGAGCCAGATTACGTATTGTGGGCTGAAAGTTTTATTGGTGACGATTAGCCCGGTGATGGTGAGTAGCATCAACCCCGCTGCTTCAAACATTCGACCGCGACCGCGCAAACACCAAGCCAATCCAGTTATCAGCGGTAGCAGATAACCAAACGCCCCAGCGATAGAAGCGATGGCTGTCCAGATGGGTACGTCGGAACCCCACACTTCAAACGCCTGCCAACGTGAGATAGCCACTGCGTAATCTCCCACTCCAAGTGCGCGTTCCAGCATCGGTACGCTTGCCCAGATCGACTCCACTTGCAAACCTCGGTTGTCCTGATATGACAGTGGTGAGAGCAGACGATCCCAGCCGCCCCAGGCTAACGAAGCTCCGGCAAGAATGATGCCGGTGGTTGCCACCCCGGTTGTGGCGATGATGTTATGCCGTCGAGAACCGCCAAGTAGTGCTGGCCAAAGCAGTGCCGGCCATAGTTTGAACGCGGCTCCCAGCCCCACCAAAGAACCTGCGATGAAAGTATGGCGTCGCAACAGAAACATTAGCGCCCAACCGCAAGGAACGGCGGTAGCCAGATCAAAGCGTAGATAAACTGTGGGTCCGATGAACATCATAAACAGTGTCCAGAACAGCACAGCTTGGCCGCGCAAATGTCCGCCTTTTAGCCACAGTGAATAGGCGAAAGCTGCATCTAGCATGAGGTTAATGACAACAAAGGCGATGGCGTAACTGATCTCGCTATCGAACCCGAGCAAGTAGGGGATGTAAAGGAACATCACCGCAGGAGTGGGGTACTCTTGCATCAACTGTGCCGGGTCAAGATTGCCCAGCAACGCCACCCGATCATAGTAGTAGAAAACGTCGCCTTGGGTAGCGCCAATTAGCGCCCAGATGGTGAACACCACTAAACGAGCCGATAGCCAGAACAGTAGTAAAAATTTGCCGTTGCTTAAACGTTCATGGGTAAAAAAGTTGCGAGCTTTGGTGAGCCAAGACGATGGGATTTCCGAGGCAACGGTGGCACCCACGGGGGCGGGCAACACACTCATCGAACCTCCTGAAACCGCCTCAGCTAACGGGCTGCGGCGCCCCCGGGGCGATTCGAACGCCCGCTCCCGGCTCCGGAGGCCGGTGCTCTATCCCCTGAGCTACGGGGGCTCTTAAAGGAACAGCTACTTAACCAGCGTCCCTGGGGTATGCTTCGGCAACATTACCATGAGAGAATGTCCGGGTGATAAACCCCGAATTGGCTCCGGCGTGGTTGCTGCCACCGAGTGATGTGAATGTGTTGGCGGAACAGTTATGGCCTAAGGGTGCGTATCGCAACGCTGTTGGTGAACTGATTGTCGGCGAAGTGAACGTCGTTGAGGTAGCGGATGTGTACGGAACTGCGTTATATCTCTTGGATGAAGCACAATTTCTAAACGCTGCCGCCGCTTATCGCAAAGCATTTACTGGCTGGAACGTGTACTACGCCTCTAAGGCGTTACTGACCCGTAGTGTTGTGCGCTGGGTGGCGGCAGCGGGTCTCAACCTGGATGTGTGCAGCGGAAACGAACTACAGTTGGCTTTGGATACCGGATTCGAGCCGGGTCGAATCGCACTGCACGGAAACAACAAAAGTAGTGACGAGTTGGCGTTGGCTATGAATGTTGGCGTGGCATACATCGTGGTGGATGCTGTAGAAGAGCTGGATCGTATCGAGCAGCTTATCGCCAGTGGGTTACCAGCGCCGCGAGTTTTGATTCGAGTGAAAACCGGGGTGTACGCCCACACTCACGAATATATAGCTACTGCGCATGAGGATCAGAAGTTTGGCTTCTCGCTGCGCACCGGAGAAGCATATGCGGCGTTGACACGCGCTCACGCTATTGGTTTGGATGTGAAAGGCGTTCATTCGCACATCGGTTCGCAGATTTTCGACACTGCCGGTTTTATCGCAGCGGCTTCCCGGCTGTTGGAACTAGCAGCGCAGTATAGCCGCACCGTTGGAGAGCAGTTGACAGAGATTTGTTTGGGGGGAGGGTTTGGTATCGCGTATACCACTGCCGACACGCCACTTGCATTAGACGAATTGGCTCGTGAACTGCGAACTGCTGTGGTAAGCGCCGCAACTGATCTGGGTATTGCGCCGCCACAGTGTGCTATCGAACCGGGACGGGGAATCGTAGGACGTGCTGGAGTGGCGTTGTATCGAGTTGGAGTGGTGAAGCATGTCGAATTGGCGCGCGGAGCTGTTCGGATGTACGTAAGTGTGGATGGCGGTATGAGCGACAATCCGCGCCCAGCGTTGTACGGTGCCGATTACAGTTGCGTGCTCGCCAATCGCAACAGTAGCTCCCCACCGGTGTTAGCTCGGGTGGTGGGACGCCACTGCGAATCGGGCGATATTCTAGTGCGCGACACCTACTTGCCAAATGATATCCGGGCGGGCGATCTGATTGCGGTGGCCGCTGTGGGTGCCTACTGTCGAGCGTTGTCATCTAACTACAATCTGATGCCTAGACCTGCCATAGTTGCGCTACGGGATGGCATCGCTCGGTTGATTGTGCGTCGCGAGACGTTCACCGATTTAATGGCGACAGATGTGGGATGAAGTAGTGGTTGTCCGTTGCGGAAAGTGCGGGCACTCTCAAGGTAAGGTGGTGCCAGTGACCAGAGGAGAATCATGAGTGAGCGATCAGCGAACGCTAAGCCACTGCGGATAGCTTTGTTAGGATGTGGCACCGTCGGTTCGCAGGTTGCCCGATTGTTGTTAACACATTCCGAAGAGATAGCACAACAAATCGGGGGGAGCATAGAGCTTATTGGTATTGCGGTGCGCAGTACCAACGCGGAGCGTCCCGGTATCCCACACGAACTGCTCACTGCCGACGCTATGGGGCTGGTGGTTGAAACCCGTCCTGACATCGTGATCGAACTGCTCGGCGCACCAGATACTGCCGAATCGTTGATTCGCGCTGCACTGCTGCAAGGTAGCGGTGTGGTTACGGCGAACAAAGCGTTGTTGGGGCGCTCTGGTCGGGAACTTTTCGTTTTGGCGCAACGCTGGGGTGCTGATCTGTTTTTTGAGGCGGCGGTGGCGGGAGCCGTTCCGATTGTGCGAGCGCTACGTGAGAGTTTGGTTGCTGATGACATCACATCGGTTGTCGGGATCGTGAACGGTACCACGAACTTCATCATCGAGCAGATGGCTACGCGAAATGTGGCGTTTGATGTCGCATTTGCGCAAGCGCAACGGCTAGGTTACGTTGAAGAAGACCCTACTGCCGACATCGCAGGTTATGACGCCGCTTCCAAGGCGGCATTATTGGCATCGCTAGCGTTTCATACCTGGGTCGATTCTGAACAGGTGTACCGCGAAGGTATCACCAATCTCACTCCGGCTGATTTTCAAGCAGCGCGTTCAATTAACTGTGTCATCAAATTGTTAGCAGTTGCCCAGCTCAGTGAGTCCGGGCAGCTAAATGTGCGGGTGCATCCGGCCTTGTTGCCGGTCGAGCATATGTTGGCAAGTGTTTCTGGAGGATATAACGCTATCTTTTTGCAGACTACACATGCCGGCAGATTAGCTTTCTTCGGAGCGGGAGCTGGTGGTGAACCCACTGCTACGGCGGTGATAAGCGATGTCATCGCAGTGGGACGCAACCGATTACGCGGCGTTACTGCCGCAACGCCGCTACTAGAGCGGAACATTCCAGTACAAGACATCACAGCGGTTTCCACGCACTATTATCTAAGGTTTGCCGTAGCCGATGTGCCCGGGATTTTGGCTCAGGTAGGCGAGGTGTTTGTGCGTCGAAACATCAGTGTGCGCGCCTTAAATCAAGTCACTATCGATTCTGAGAATGGAGAAGCTCAGCTTGGCGTGCTCACTCATGCGGCATCGGAGGCTGACATTCAAGCTTGTGTGCAGGAGTTGAGCGCTTGTAGTTTTGTTGCTGGAGAAGTGCGAGTGCTGCGTGCCGAAGGTATTGTAGGGAACTGATTATTATGTGCTATCAAGAATCGGCTGATCGGGCGGTATTAGTTAAAACAGAAAATCGTGTGGTCGGCACAGTTTGCCGTTTGCAGTATCAGCGTTATCTAGGTGGGGAGTGAGTTTATGTGGGTAGCTTGTCTTGATATGGAGGGGGTGTTAGTTCCTGAGATTTGGGTGAATGTTGCTGAGAGTACCGGCATTGCGGAGCTGCGGTTTACCACCCGTGAAATCTGCGATTATGACGAATTGATGACGCACCGAATGCGGGTGTTGTATGAGCACGGGTTGAAATTGAGTGATATTCAGCGGGTGATCGCTAAAATGCAGCCTTATGATGGAGCGGTCGAGTTTTTGGCTTGGCTCCAAGAGCGTGGTGAGGTGCTGATTCTGTCGGATACTTTTATTCAGTTCGCGCGTCCGCTCATCACTCAGTTGGGTAACCCCACTATTCTTTGTCATTCGCTAGTGGTAAAAGATGATCGTATCGTTGACTATCAAGTGCGCTTATCAGATCAGAAGCGTGCGGCGGTGCGAGCTTTTCAAGGGCTTAACTATCAGACGGTGGCGGTGGGAGATTCCTATAATGATCTCACCATGCTGCGCGCCGCCGACATTGGAGTGTTGTTTCGGCCGCCGTCTCAGGTGGCAGCAGAACATCCACAATTGCCGGTGCGCTACGACTACGAGAGCTTACGAGAGTTAATCCAGTGCCGCATGAATGAACTGCAAGACCCTACCGCCGTAGTAAGGAGCAGTTAGTGCACAGATTGCTGTTTGTACCAGTAGCGTTAGAAGTTGCGCGCAGAGTTGCAGCTGGTGACGCACTAGATAATGTTTTTGCTTTTAGCGCAAATGAAGCGTTGGCGGAGTCGTTCGGCATCGCAGTTGACAATGTGTGCGTTGACGCTACGGCGATAAACAGCGAAACTGCTGAGTTTGCTGCACTTACGGTGGCATCAGTTACGGCACTGACAACTTATGGCGAACGGTTGGTGCTGGTGGGTGAAGTTGCAGATGATTGTGTTATGAGCATCTGGGACTGCGAAGCTGCAAATGGGGGAGTCATAGCGGAGAAGTTATTAGCATCGCAGGTGGTGGCTTTTTTTGCTGATGCGCATACTACAGCGACAAAAGAGTTGCTTTGTGCCGCCGTTCGAGTTGCCACCGGGTTGAGTATTGATGACGCTTGGGAGTTACCTGAAGTTGCGGCGCTCATCGCGCAAACTGATCTGCTTTGGCACGATGCCACTGAACTGGGTACTTATTTCTTATAGGTTATGCGTTGCCAGCCAAGCTTTCCCTAGTGGTTGTTGCGCGTCGATGATCTGCATTACGTATGGTGCGGCGGCAGTTTCCAGTTTGCGTCCCACGAAAGGTACCGAGATGACGAAATCGGTATCGTAAACTACCGTTGTGCCGCTCGCGGTGGGGTGGAGGGAAGCAGTGCCGCTTAGCTGAGCGGGTAGCCCTTTCAGATCGCTACTGATAACGCCGTGATAAGACCCATCAGAGTGCAGTTCCCCCCAGTCGATCAGCAGTGTTGCGCTGATAGTCGACCCGGTGAAACGCCGCATCTGTTGCGGAGTTGATAGCACGGCGGTAGCTGAGGTGCGTGAGCCAACTACCTGCACTTCATGCGAGATAGTGTCCGCGTCATCGAACAGAGATTTAAGAAATTCTGCATCGGTTAGCAGTGCGTACACCGTTTTGATTGGATAGTCGTAGACGTGTTTGGTAGTAGTGTGCACTCTTCAAAGACTACCGGTATTTCGTAGCTGAAGTTGTTTTCAATATTTAATTTTCAAAGTTCGCTATGCGAGTAGTTCGGTTGTATTTTCTATAACACTAATGGTCGGTAATGACACGCCGTTTCGCAATCAGAAGCATGTTTTACTCATCGGCGACTAGTATTGGCGCGGTAGTCAAAGGAGTATCCGATTCGGCCAAAGCGAAGCATGGTTGAGCGTTAGCAGTACTGCTGGCGAAACTACAAACGCACGGAGTACTAGACGAGACGGCGGATTGCAGCAGTGAGTAGACCCCGCGACGGCAAATATCGATTAAGTAGATAGGGCAGACAAATGGCGGTAGCCAGCATGGATTTGAGCGCGACAACTTCGGAAGCCAGTTTGGCAGCTAGTCGGCAACGTAGTTACAAGATTGAAGCTGATCTGGTTGCTCATCCCGAACGTTGGCGAATGCTCACAGGGGATCGTCCAACGGGTGAACTACACATTGGGCACTACTTTGGTTCGTTGGCGAACCGGGTACGTTTGCAGAACCTCGGTGTGGAAACTTGGGTGCTCTGTGCCGACTATCAGGTGATAACTGACCGTGATGGTGTGGGGCCAATCCGGGAGCGGGTCTATTCCGCAATCGCCAACTATCTGGCGTGTGGAATTGATCCTAAGCGTTGCGTTATCTTCACACACTCGGCTATTCCGGCGCTCAATCAATTATTGTTGCCGTTCCTGTCGCTGGTTACGGATGCAGAACTGCGGCGCAATCCCACAGTGAAAGCGGAGTATGAGGCCAGCGGTGGACGTCCCATGTCGGGGTTGTTATTGACGTATCCGGTGCATCAGGCAGCTGACATTCTGTTTTGTAAGGCACAGTTAGTGCCGGTAGGCAAGGATCAGTTGCCACATTTGGAACAAGCGCGGGTAGTGGCGCGCCGTTTCGACGAGCGGTATGGTCGAGTAAATGCAGACCAACCAGTGTTCCCGCAACCGGCGGCGCTACTTTCCGACGCGGAGAACATTCTGGGCACGGACGGCACCAAGATGAGCAAATCGAAGGGCAACACTATTGAGATTGGGATGGATGCCGACAGCACCGCAAGGCTCATTAAGAAAGCGATTACGGATTCCGAGAGACGAATAACCTACGATCCGCTACATCGTCCAGAAGTTTCCAATCTGCTGTTGTTAGCGGCACTCACCACGGGGAATACCCCAACGGAGATCGCCGCCGAAATCGCAGACGGTGGTGCCGGTATGCTGAAAAAACTTGTTACTGAAGCAGTCAATGAGTTTTTTGCACCCATCAGAGCGCGTCGCGCTGAATTGATAGCTGATCCTGGCTATTTGCAGCAGGTATTAGCAACCGGTAATGCGAAAGCGACTGCGGTAGCTGAAGCCACTCTCACCGAAGTGCGCACCGCGATGCAGATGTGCTATTAGTAAGCGTTAACACTAAATCTCAGCACATAATAGTTGCACATCAATAGCAAATAATAGTATTGGTAAGCAACAGGTCAGCCGATGCTCTGCTGCTTTTCCGCTGTAATCGCAGTTGGCTAGGTATTTCATACCATATAACGCTTTATTCAAGTAAATATTTACCTAAAAAACATTCTACAATTTGATTTTTGATTTTGAAATAATTGAGAATACGTACTATATTCGCAGTAACAGATTCATTTCGGTGAATATGTGCCAGCTGTCATTCCCTCCCCCGGGGAGACAGCACTGGCGATAGTAGAGGGTAGCGAGAGTCGATCATGTCGCATATTTCTACAGAAAATTCTTGTCCGCACTCAGAAAACAAGAAAGCACCGAGCCGAACTCGACGTTTAGCGGCTCTTAGCTTGCTAGTAGCTTTAAGTATCAGCGTGTCGGGGCTTAACGCTCAGGGAGAACCCGGTGATTCGCAAACGGATACCAGTGATAAGACATCGGCGCCGAATCTGGTCTCGAACGTAGTAGCGGAGAGCGGTACACAAAGTGGTGATTCAACTGCCACCGAAGCGCAGCAGAACAAGCCCATCCGACAGATTGTCAAGGCGGCAATAGCAGACATAAATCCCGATCTGCGAGTTGTTATTACCAGCGGTGCAGCTACGGTGGCCGCCGGGCAAAGTGCCACCATCAGCCTAGAAATCCATGCGCAAGGATTAACGGTCGCTATCGGTGCAGGAGTGCTTATCGTGCTGCCAGTGCATCTAGACTCCGCCCACACCACCGCACCAACCACCGGTGATGCCGCCGTGCAGTATGTAGATAACTACACCATTCCCGGCACTAACACCACGTTGCCGCACGCACTGTTGATTTGGAAGTTATCCAGCAACGGCGGTGTTTATGTGCCAAACCTTATGGTGAACTATCAGTTTGAAAACGGTTCCACTCCCGACGGCTTCACCTTGCCCATTCAGGCATATATCTTTGAAGCTATCGGCATCTCCGGCCCCAGTCAGGTTGGCAGCGGCGTACGGGACACTGCCGGACACAACATCAGCAACACCCTTACGCTAAGCGCTAGCGCAGATGAGGTTTGGGGTGTTATCAAATCGATCGATTCACCAGCAAACGTCGGAGATCAAATCTTCACAGCACTGCGCGAACGCAGTTATGCAGACGTTATTGCTGATGGTGATGCGGAAGACAACCATACGATCATCTACCACATCACCATTGAATCTAACAAGGCTGTTGGTCAAAACGGTCGCATCTTTATGAAAAATATCCACATCAGCGATACGCTCTCCGGGTTCCTAGCTACGGGAGTTCCAACAGCAATCAGTGTGAACGAATTGGCCTCTGGCGGAGTTAAAACCCCGATCACTGCCGCCATCACGGGTACCACAAATCGTCAGATCGACTTCGATGTACCTGGCGTTGACGCTACAACTTTTTCTGGAAGTCGCACCTTTGAAGTTAGTGTCGTTTTCGATAAAGATGATTACAGCAACCGCTATGGACAAACACCGATTCTCACTAGCCCTCACCAGATAACCAACACGGCTACGCTGTCTTACACACCTGTTACTACCGGTAGTACTCATTTCAGCGCTGCCAGTAGCGCCGAGGTGGCGTTTGGTTGGGTTCAACAGAAACCAACGCTACCGACACTTACCTTAAACAAACTGCTATACGCTTCCGCCACTTCGCGTAACTACACCCTGGAGATGGCAAAAGTATGGGAAAGTAACTCAGCACTTAGCGCCGGCGATGAGTCAAATGTGACGTTCACTTTAGCTAAAGTTGTCTCCTGCTCCGGTCCTGATAGTTCTATTATCATCACCGGACCCGGTGCGCTAAGTCGCAGCGCGAAACTGATTTTGAACAATTCTGCGTCGTTAGCGCAGTTTCCTAACGTTGATCCCGGTTGCTATCGGCTTTATGAAAATGTTGGCATCAATGCGAACGTGACTGCCGCTAATGTCAACCCCACAACTGGGATGTTAGTTGAAGTCACCCAGCCAAACGCGCAGGGGGTATCGCAACTTTTTGTCAACGGCATTGATTACACGTTGCCTTCTAAATATGTTGACTTCACCAACACCGCTAACTCCAACGGGTTCATCAAAGTTTATACCAAGCGGCAGCAGCCGTTCATGTACCCGGCGCAGTATACGGACTTCCACGGCGTACTTGGCCTTTATGCTTCCGCTACGGCGACCACACCGCTTTACAAAGCTAATTATTCCGGCACTGACGCGGGCGGCGATTATGTGTTATTTGAAGACGTTCCGCTCACCACTACTTTTTATGTGAAAGACGAAACGGGCGATACTCGTTGGGTGTTGCGTTCCGTCGAGTTACACACCGGTGGTATTACCCCCAGCGTACCCACTTCGGGTAACGAAACCGTCACGGTAGCGAACTCCACCTTGAATGTTTACACTGCGTTTTTGCAGTCAAATTACGGTGGTATGCGCGCTGGTAAATTGTTGCAAAATCCCGACGGTAGTTTCGACACCACAACCAACTTTCTGGCTACCTACAAGCTGTATCCATTCAATGGCGCTACCTGCTCATCGACTGCGCTAACAGAAATGGTGAACGGCCATCCGCAAGATGTCACTTTTGCGTTAAACAACCGCACGGTGGCATATGTTGGCAAAGAGTTCCCAAGCGGAACTTACTGTGTGCGCGAAGTTGCGCTACTATCTGGCGCAGTTGATTTATCGCACCGCTATGCGCTTTATCAAGGTGACAATTTACGTGTCACCATCACTGCTGGTTCATATTCAGGCGAACTCAGCATCGCGAACGGTACCAGTGACGTGATCGTCTGGCCACAACCTGCGAACGGTACCGCCGACCCGGGCATAGGTAGCGACGCAACCGGTGTGCGCTCGGAGAACATTGGAGTGAATCGTCACGTCAATACGGCAAAGTTTGGCCAGTTGGCGGTTCGTAACTTTAATGGTGCGGGTGAGGCGCTAGGCGATCAGTTCACTATCACCAAAACCGACTTTAATGCCATCACCGATAGTTGGTGGGCTGCTGCTGGTAGCAAGAACATCACGGTTCCCGATAGCGGCGACTATCGTGAATTTTTACCTGCTGGTTCTTATACGCTCACTCCTTACAACGTGCCCGCCGATCAGGTGTTACTAGAATCTATGGGTGGAGATAACATTGTTACTTCTGCGACTACGCTTAATGTGAATATTGCAACTGCTACGATGGCCACGGCGGTCGGTCAACCCGCAGTTGGTGCCCCTGGCGGCCATCTGAACCCCGGTGCTATGAACCCGGCTTCGGTGCAAACTGTCGCTTTCGTTTGGAAGTTCAAACCGCGAGCTACGCTCATCAAGCAGCGAGTAAACAGTGGCACGTCAACTACCGCCAGCGATGGAATGGCAAACGCTAGATTCGCGCTCTATATCCTAGACGGTGCCAACTATGAGTTTGTGGATACCTTTACCCCAAATATTAGTAGTGGGGTGATCGCCACCGGCAATTTAGCGGCTGGCACTTACCTACTGGCGGAAACCACGTTGCCAAGCAGTAATTTTGTAGCGCCGAGCTACCTTACTTCCACAACTATTTTTCCAACAACTGCCGGTTCCGCCATCTTGCAGACCACTGCCGAGGCGTATTTGGGAAACTATGTAAAGAAGTTCCAAGTGAGCGCAGCGGATTATGGTGATACCGCCGCTAGTAGTCTCACTTTGCCGCAAGGCACGCTACGAAACATCCCATTGAATACCATCGTGATTAGCAAACGTAACGCCAGCGACAACACCGGTATCAACGGTGCCGTGTTCACGTTATGCGCTACGCAAAACTGCTCTGCGGGCACCGACCCAATTAGTACTAACACCACTGCTGGTAGCGCCATAGCGACTTTTAACAACTTAACTCCGGGTACTTACTACCTGCGAGAAGCAAACACTCCGGCTGCGTATGTTATGAGCGGCGCGGTTCTCAAGGTTGAGATCAATTCTGACGGTTGGCCAGCTTTGGCGTGGATCGGTACTGCGCCTCCGGGTGCCGTATTAAACCCCACGGTAGCTTCTGATGGCAGCACGCAGAACTCCACAGCGCTCACTTGGACTAACGCCGTGCGACCAGATATCAAGTTTGAGAAGCAAGGGGAGTTGTTGGAGTGGAACGATAAGGGCGAACGCGGCAGCCAAGCGCTCAGCGGCGCTTGTTTCACTCTGCGTGATGATTCCGGCAGTTACTATGAGAGTGATAGTTCAGGCAATGTGAGCAAATCCAACCCACAACCCGCAGTTCCTGGCGACGCTGCTCAGATATGTTCCGACACATTCGGCAATATTCAATTGAAACAGATCAACCCGCTAGAAAAATACTATTTTAATGAGGTTGTTGTTCCGCCGATTCCTGGCTCCGGTGCCACTGCTGGATTGTCGTATGAACCGCTACAGGTGCGATTCAGTTTTGCATGGCGGGCGGCGGCTAGCAATCCGGCGCGCACCGCCGGTTACTATCTGGTACGGGGTCACGATAATGACAAAGAGTATCCAGGTTGGTGGGTATCACAAGGTAGCGAAAGCGACGTTTATTACGAGCTAATGAACCGGGTAGCTGAGTATCACATCGAGTTATACAAGCTGCCGGTCAAGCTATATGACGATACCAGCGTGGCAAATGGCTTTGTGGCGGACTTTCAAGATAACGAAACCAGTTGGTCTGACGTGGTTATCGCCGATGCCAAGTTCGCAGTTCATGCGTATGATCCCAATAACGCGCCTTCCTATCGGGGTGCATTAGTTGACACCATCGTTGTTGGTGCGAATAGCATGGTCGGCAGCAACGTGGGTTGGTCGAAAGGGTTACCTGCCGGCAGATACGTGATTGAAGAAATCAAAGCGGCACGATACTACGGTGCATTGAACGTTTGGGGAGTTTCCGGTAGCGGTGCCACCAAGCCACGCGGTGATCAGAGCACGTCTGTTTACTACCAGGGGCCGAACAAAGTTCCTAGCGATATTCCCAGCACCGTTGATACTAACTGGATTCCGGTTACCGACCCACGCAGCGGCACTATAGGGCAAGGTGTAGTGATCGAGTTGGGACAAGGATCGTTGGGTACCGACGACCCTGAAACCGAAGTCAACGAAGGTGATCGACAGATCACTTTTGCCAATAGCAATCGTCTGCTACCTGATCCCAGTAAGTTAGCTTCGCGCATGGTGCGCGACTTCGCTGAGAAAGATGGATTCCGACTGAATATCCTCACCGGTGTATATGAGCGTGAGACTCGGTTGGGCGGTATTGAGTTCGACGTGTATCCGGCTTATCGCAGCGAAAGCGGAGGCTATATACAGCTACCTACCATCGATAACAAGCCGATTACTACGGTGCGTTCTAGCGACTGGAACACCACCGAACTGCGGCAGGCGCAGTTTATGAGTGAGTATTACGACATCTCACGAGTGTTCTACTGCTCCGCTCAACCTAGTGGATCATGTGCCGACTGGGACACTTACACCTGGGATGTAAACACTGACGATACAAACGGAGATGGCGTAGAACAGGAGAATGAGCGAGTATATCGCTATCGCAACTATGCTCTCAATCTTGCTCCGAATGGCAGCAAAGGTGCCACTATGTCTCACGGAGACGTTGTGGATGGCATGATCAACTGGAGCGCTCCAGCAGCGGCAGCTATCAAATATGCTTACGCCAACGCCTACGACCAATGGAGCGTAGTTTTTGTCGAGAAACCGAAAGACAACGGAAACGACTGCCCCGGCAACCCGAACGCACTCAACAACTACTGCTCGCCACTACCAAGTAGCTATGAATGGGACCCAGCTAACTTGCCGACCTTTGGGGTGACGATGGAAGATCGCAGTACGGCGTTCGCTACCTATTACACTAACGGTGATTCCATTATGGGAACTCCTAGCTGTTCCAGTGGTTTAGGCTGCACTGACGGGCATCGTGACCCGGAACCGTTCAGCTTCCCGAACTACCGGGGTACCGGCTACCTCAAGGTAGATAAGTTCTCCGAAGTGAAAGACGAGAAGAACGAGAATCTGGCACTAACTGGCGCTACTTTCGAGCTATATGCCGTTGACCCAGCGTATGCCGATTTCTCAACTGCCGCAGGGATGGCGGACTCTTTGGCGCACGCTACCTTACTGAAAGCCGATAAAGGTATAGCGGCGGCTCAAGTGACGATACCGTTCACTGTGGGACCGGTGAAAACTCTGAAACTACCAGCAGGTACCTATCTGTTGCTAGAGATGGGTGTGCCCGCAAACTACAACGCTTACGGCTCTTTCACTTCCGTCACCTGTCCCGATATGAATAAAGCATGTAGCAATCCAGAGCAAAATCATGCGCTAGATCGCAGTGGCAATTTTCAAACTAATAAGGCTATCGGCCCCATCTATGTTCCGGAAGCCACCAGTGCGAATCATGCCACCGTGGTCAAAGTGATAGACCGGTTGCGTCCCAGTGCGTCGATCATCAACACTTGGAGTGGTGCTGTCGTCAACGCAAGCGCATACACGGGTTCTTACAATGTGAGTGTGGCGGCACCTGCTACTTGGATGCCTACCAGCAATCCGGTGGTGTCTGCTGGTAATGGCGACCCGTCAGGCAAATTGGAGTTCTTAGAAGATGGCGTTTACCGTATGGACTTCGGTGGAATCTGGAACGTTACTGAATGGATACCTAACGCTACGGCGCAAACGGATGCAGTTACGTTCGTAGTGGAGAACAGTCGAATTGTTACCACCGGCACCAACCGACCCAAAGTTGGTTCCAGTTACCTTACACAGCTAGACAAAGTCGGCGACCTCAACTCAGCTCTCGGTGTGGGAGGTAACGGTATTTGGTATGTGGCTAATGCGGATGCAACCCACATAGACATCTATGTGAATCACATCGCAAAAGGACAGTTAGTGGTGCTGAAAGGCGGCATTGACGGACAAGGGCAGCTAACAACTGCGCCTGGTGGGTTGGAATCAGCTACTTTCTCGTATGACTATGTCAGCCCAGATTCCCCTTGTAATAACGCAACTTGTTCCGGCACCCTGACTTGGACTCCAGCAGATAACGTTAATGGCGGTGCGCGCCGTTCGCTTGATGCGGGCGTTTACAAAATCACCGAAACAGCTATCACCGGTACCGGTTGGCTCACTGATGGCAATCCGGTTTTTGTAAGCATCGCCACTGCGGGCGCGGTTTATTTAACTAACAATCCCGGGGGTACTAACCCCGGTAGCACGCAGACGCATCCGCTGCTACCGTCAAACACCCCGGCGACTTTCTATAACGTCTCCAGTTCCGGCACGTTTGAAGTTAAAAAATTCTCGGACTCTGCGGCAACCATCAATCTGCAAGGAGCCGAGTTTGATGTTTACCCAACCAGCGACGGTAGTACCCCAAGTGGGGCCGCAGTGGCACACGTCACCTATAGCTTGACCACGCAGCGCTATGAGTTTACGGTTGCTGCGGGTAGCTACCTGCTACGAGAGACGCTTGCTCCGAGTGGTTACGGTTTGCGTGATGATTACATTCCGGTCACGGTAACTGCGGGCGCTTCGTCAAAGTATTTTGGCTATGAGCACGCCGATAACGTCAACGTCAAAGCGGTGCTTGATCCCGTTCCTTTGAAGTTCGACGTTGCCAAAGAAACGACGTTCCCCGCTATCGGCAATGTGGGGCAGGCAGGTTATCTCCCCGCTCGCGAAACTCGTGTTGGCTCGTTGCCGATGTATCTGTGGAAGCGTGTTTCCCCTGGTGACAACACCAAAGTCAACTTTGATTTAGTGGCACCGAACGCTGGCGGTTATGTGTACACCTTGCCGGAAGGCGCACCCTCATACGCTGATGGGCCGAGTGTGGGTGCTGCTCGATTCTCAATTGATCGACCTGGTGAGTATCGTGTCACCGAATTGGTGGCGGCAACTCACAGTTATCTGATGACGAACTGCGATTACAAAGTGCAGGGCGCAGTTTTGGAACCGAACGGTTGCGGAGCCGACATCGCGTACAACGTTGGTGATGTGGGTACTCTTCCAGATACGGCGCTGCTTGGTCGGGCGGCTTCCATCTTCGTTGTTTATGATTCGGCTACTAACACGTTGGTAGTAGATAAGTCGCAGCCACTTCCTGATTGGAAACCAGCTACCTCTACCGACCCCACCACCGGCAACCACTACGGCGAACTGATCGTCAATAACCCATTTGCGGGTTATGTAGTTACGGTACAAAAGTTCGATGCTCTCACCGGCAAATTGGTGAATACAGCAGGCGCTGGTTTTGGTCAATATGACACTAAGGCGAACGCATTAGCTGGCGGTAGAGGGGCTGGCGTGCCGCCGGATGTTGGCAAACAGCAGTATCTTATCGTCAACGATAGCGGCGTATCCGCATTCAACCCGGATTACACTTCGATAGTTGACCCGCGTCTTAAAGAAGATGACAACAACTCCACCACATTAGTTTGGTGGATACGCGAAGAAGCTGCGCCTACCGGTTACTTGCTGAGCGACTGGTTTGGCGATCTCATTAAACGGGTGGATGTGGATGTCACCTCCACTGTGGCGCAACAGTATGTGGTGCAGTTCTATGATGGCAAAGCCACCACAACTGCGCTGGCAGTTCTTAAAAACATCAAAGAAGGTTCTGTTGGTTCCAGCAGTAACCAAGTGAGCACCTCGCTTATCAACAGCGGATTTAGCACCACTTACACTATGCAACCGAACGCCTTGGAAAACACCATTCCAATGTTGAATTATCAAGTGGCGGATGGCTCCGTCAGCACTGCGGCGTTCGCTTTTTATGGCCCAGATAAAGCCACCGGTGCCAGTACGTTGTTGCAACCTGCGCCAGTTGGAACTGGCCCAATGCCGACGTACGCATTCAGTACTGTGCGCATTGGACGTAGCGTGGCGTACCAGAGTGCGGCAGATTTGTCCGCTGATTGGGATGACGGCAAAAGCGCTCCCGGTAGTAACGCTCATAGCAACCCAGTGTGGGCGCGCGTGAACGGTAGTGCCTGGCAACTGCTTGACGCTACTAAGACGTTTACTGTGCCTACTGCCACAGCAAACTATCTGAACATTGAGTACACTTCAGCACGTCCCGGAGTTGACCCAAGCCCGTTCGACCACAGTGCCACTCCGGCTATCTACCAAGGGGATCCGTTTGTGGGTTCCTACTTCACACCCGGCCTCATCGAAACTGATGTGACGTTTGACAAGTGGGTTCCGACCTATCAGCGTCCCGAAGTTTCGCGCATTGACAACACCGTGACGATTTCAGCAACTCCGTACGATAACACCGTTTTAGCTACGGCCACCAGCACGGCAAGTATCACCGTTCCGGTAGCAGATCGTGCAAAGATCGCAGTAGGGCTAGGTTGTACCGATGTTAAATGCGATCCGACACAAACTCCAGATGTCAATCAGCGAAAGTTTTTCCCAGGTCAGAATGCGCAGTTCACTATTTCGGCGATGAATGAAGACCCGAACTTGAACTATACGTATCCGGTGTTGCTGGCTTATATGGATTCCGCTATGTTCTCTATGGCTAACTCCGGCGGCAGTGCAATTTACACTGCTTATGTGGTGGATAAACAGGGTGTCCGTACGCCTTACTCTGGCACTTGCCACTACGCCGAGTTCGGTTCAGTGGGGAGTTGGAGTTTCCCGGATATTACTTTGGCTCCCGGTGAAAAAATACAGTTAGACTTCACCACACGAATCTCCGAAGTGTTAGTAACTCCGGCTCCAGTGAACTACGCCTACGTCACTTCGGGGGTACAACCGTTACTGCCGAGCGATAAATACCCAACGGGTGCGGCGATTGACGGCGACGCTGGTTGTCGACCAAGCGGTGTGATAAGCGCGCCGGGGTTTGCACACTGCGGTGATCGGGTATATGACCAGAGTGCTGCCGGCACATATCCCAGTGCGGCAAACGCACAATGGCGAATTGATGATTGGAATCGGTTGAATGCACTGTCGGGTTTCAACCCTGCCAACTATGGCCTATTCGTGCGCACCGAAAAATCTGACTTTGTTATAAACTCCACTGGGTCGGTCACTCGGGGCAAATTCGTAAAGGTTAACAACGCTCAGTTCACCTCTTCGGCGACACCGTTGGCGCTCAATCTGGGTGATGAGGTCACTTTCCGGATTGCCATTGAAAACGGCCAAGACAACGCGATCTCCCCAGTGAATAGTGTTACCAATATCCGCGTCACCGACGTGTTGCCGTTCCCAGCCGATGGACGTGGCACCACTTGGAGTGCGGCGTTGCGCAAGGTCTGGGAATACAAGGCTGGCTCGTTGACGCTACGCACCTCGAATGGTACGGTGATTCCCGCCTCAAATTACAGTGTTTATTCTTCCGATGCCGTTAGTAGCTCCGTGTTGGCGGACGTGAACGCCTGGCGGAACGGAACTATCGTTTCGACCCCGGGGAT
This sequence comes from Propionibacteriaceae bacterium, assembly GCA_031267295.1. Taxonomy (GTDB): domain Bacteria; phylum Actinomycetota; class Actinomycetes; order Propionibacteriales; family Propionibacteriaceae; genus WRGV01. Next base: position 26,255 of record JAIRZI010000034.1, read on the forward strand.
AAGCGCTACTGCTACCTCGTTCTATTTAAGTTTCGGTGCGATGGCTGCTCCTGGTTCTGCAGCAACTAACTATCTGTTGCAGCCGGGTGAAGTGTTGTTTGTTGAGTACACTATGGCGTTTAACGGTTGGCAACCAGATCACATCGCTTTGTTGAACGACAACATCAATAAGGTGGCTGCGAACAATTTCAACGTAGAGTTCCAGACGGTTAACTCTTCACAGACTCTCGGTCAAAATATCGAGTTCAACTCCAACACTGTTGGGGTGGAGTTGAAAGCAAACAAGGTCGCTATCTCCGGTCACGCTTGGGAAGACAGCAACTACGACGGTATTCGACAACCGAGTGAAACGTTGCTAGCCAACGTGCCGGTTGCGTTGTGGCGTTCTGTTGCCGGTGGCGCATGGACACAGGTGAGCGCACCAACTGGGGTGACATTCCCTAGTGTGACAGGCGCGAACGGTGAATATGCGTTTACAGATTTGGAATCTAGCGCAGGTGACGGCACTGGCGCTATTCAGTATCGAGTGAGTTTCGCTACTCCTGCCACCAGCGTTTGGACATATACCGTAAAGGATGCCGGTAGCGATGACACCATTGACTCCGATGTGTACGCAACTACAAGCGGCGGCAGTACCGCCGGTCAGACGGCAGCTTTCACAGTGTACTCCAATAAGACTGACGTGGATGCCGGTATGTACCAGCTCAGTACTATTTCGGGAGTGGTCTGGGAAGATTTGAACGACGACGGGTTGCAAGATGACGGTGTAGTTCCTTGGCCGCATAATGTGCTAGGCACCACCGTGACGTTGCACGGTGTCGCTGCTTCCGGTACCGTCATCAACCGTAACGCTGTGGTGAACTCCGACGGCACTTTCAGCTTCGGTGATTTGCTAGCTGGTAACTATAAAGTGAGCTTTAATAAAGCAGCGGTGAACGCCAGCGGTGTTACTTTCAAGTGGGCGTTGTATCAAGTTGGTGGCGGCGGCAACGCCAGTAGCGACTCTGATGCCAACTGGGCGGCAGCCGCTAGTGGTAGTGGCACCAGGGAAATTGACTCAGTGGATACTGGCGATCTTACTCTGGGCTATGCAAGCGCGCTGGAGCATATCGCGGCTGGTGTGGTGCCTACTGTGAACATCTCTGGACGGGTGTGGGAAGATACTAATTTTAATGGTGTCCAAGAAGCTAGCGAGCCTTTCCTCAAAGATGTAGCGGTAGCGCTGTGGCGCTATCGCAACGGAGCTTTCACTCAGCTAACGGCAGCCGATGTCAGTCTAGGCGGCGCATTCGCTACGGCGAGCGCGGCGAGCGACGGTAGCTATGCGTTTAGCGGTTTGAAGTGGTACGCCGATGGCAGTTATCAGGTGCGTTTTGATATGCCGCCTGCTGCTGGGCAGCCTTGGTTCCGAACAGCTCGCCAAGTGACTAGCGCTACAGCGAGCAGCGATTCGGACGCTTATGCGGTGGCGGATGCTACGGCGACACCGCCGATCACACCAGGCGACACGGCACTGCTGATGTCCAATACGCTCAATCTCGACGCTGGCTATTATCGATTGTCAAAGATCACTGGTTATGTTTGGCACGATACCAACAAAAATGGCGTACAGGATAGTGCAGAACCGCCAGTCACCGGCGTGGTTATCACCTTATGGCACTCCGTCGATGGTGGCGCAACCTATACTCAAGTTAGCGCTACGGCGGCTTCGGTAACCACCAGCAGCACTGGTCGTTATGAGTTCAACGAACTACGCCCTGGTCGCTATCGGGTGTTGTTTGATAAAACAAATATCAGCCACGCATCGTTGACGTATCAGTGGACAACGCGCAGTGCTGGAACGGATATTACTATCGACTCCGACGCTGACCCGTACGTGGACACCGGTAGCGCAACTTCGGCCAGCCCATTGGCGCAGGTGAAAGATATTGACTTAACCTACAATTTGGCTATCAACAATATTGATGGCGGCATTGTCAGTGACTTGAAGTATTTAAGCGGTCATGTTTGGGAAGACAGAAACTATGATGCCAAATCTGATAACGCCACTGCTGACACTGCTTGGAGCGCTGTGGTGGTAAATCTTTACTACTCCGATGATAACGGTGTGACGTACGGTAGTGCGCCGTATGCCACTGCCGTCACTGACGCAAGCGGCAACTATATGTTCACTGGACCGACTGGAGACCCTGGTGCCGGAGTGAGTTTTGGAACCAACATCGCTTATCGGATTGAAGTGGTTATGCCTACCCCAGCTACCGGCACCACGATAGAGTTCACGACAGCAAACGCAGCTACTGACGATACCATCGATTCTGATGTGATTCCGGTGCCTGCCAGCAACGTAGCTCGATGTGACGGTATCACCGCTCCTATGGCGGTGGATGCCGGCCTATACCGACTCGGTTCGCTCTCTGGTTTAGTTTGGGAAGACTTAAACGGCAATGGCATTCGTGATGATGGCACTTCGGCTTGGCCGCACAATGTAACCGCCACTACGGTGCAGTTGAAAGGCACGGATGCGACTGGCGTAGTTGTGAACCAGAACGCAACGGTTAACTCCGCAACTGGCGCTTTCAATTTTTCAGGATTAAAGACGGCGGATGCTGCCGGTTATACGTTGAGTTTCAACAAATCAGCGGTGAGTGCGCCGGGCATCAATTTCAAATGGACGTTGACGGGGCAGGGTAACGCCGACACTGATTCAGATGCCGCTCACACCGACCCGCAACAGACGACAGCAGCTAAAACTCCGATTGCGTACTCCTACGCCGGAGTGCTTACAAACTACGATGCCGGTTTGGTTCCTTACCTCACCATCTCTGGTTTGGCTTGGGAAGATACCAATTATGACGGAGTGCGTGGGAGCAATGAAACCATGCTGGCACAAGTGCCGTTGGCGTTGTATCAAAGCGTTAACGGTGCTGCAGCGCAGCTAGTGAGTGCCGCAAACGGGTTCACTTTCCCAACCGAAACTGCCGGAGACGGCACTTATCGATTCGATGGCATACTCTGGTCTGCTGAGCGTAACTACTGGGTGCGGTTCGGTTTGCCAACTGACACTACTGGTCAACCCTGGACACGCACCGCTCGCAGCGTCGGCAACGATGCGTCAATCGACTCGGATGCCTATCAGAGCGCTGATACCAGCAGTACTCCGGCACGGGTAACTGGTGATACGCAGCAGGTGAGCGCCACGGTAGCTAATCTGGATGCTGGTTACTATCGGGTATCGAAGATCACCGGTTACTTGTGGTATGACATGGACGGTAACGGAATTCAAGACACCAATGAGGGGGCAGTGGCGGCTGTGGTGGTAACACTGCAACGTTGGAATGGTGTTGCCTGGGAGACGATGACGGACCATCCTGCGCAGACGACCACCGCCAGCGGCAGGTATGAATTCACGCAACTGCGCTCCGGTAGTTATCGGGTGCAGTTTGACAAGTCTGCGGTACTGAATGACTCCAAGTTTTACTATTGGACGTTGCCAAATGCTGCGGGTGCCACTGCTAGCACGGACTCCGATGCCACTCCTTACGTGGCTAGCGGAACAGCAACACCTGCTGATTCGTTAGCGGAGAAGCAACCGATAACTTTGGGATATAACGCGGCAGCGGAACATATTGATGGCGGACTACTGCCGGTGCTCAAGAAGATCGAAGGCCGGGTTTGGGAAGATCGTAACTACGATGGTCTGCAGAATGGGCCGCTTGATACTGCCGATGAACTCTTCGAAAACTCATTGCCAGATGTTGCGGTCAAACTGTATCGCTGCGATGATGCGAGCGCCAGTTGGACGTTATATGCGTCCACCGTTACGGATGCCGCCGGGCGGTTCAGTTTCACCGGAGCGGATGGCAACATTGGCGCTGGTGTGGAGTTCACTACTGGAGTTTCTTATCGGGTAACGGTGTTGACTCCGCAAGCGGACAGCTTTGGCGCTAACTACTTCTTCACTGCGCAGCAGGTGGGTAGTGATGACTCGCTAGATTCCGATGTCGCTAAAGATGACCCGGTGGATGCTATCACCGGTTACAGCAGTTCTGCTAGCACAACTGCACCGTTAACGGCTCCGAGTAACACTATCGCCGCAGGACTGTATCGTCTCGGTGACATTACCGGCGTGGTTTGGGAAGATATAAACGGTGATGGTGTTCGCAACGATGGGTCAAATATCACCGGACATGATCTGACTACGCTGAACGTCCGTCTTGTCGGCACAGATATTACTGGCGCTTCCAGCGATCGCAACGCCGTTGTGCAAGCTGACGCTACTTATAGTTTCCGTTCGCTGAAAGCGGGCAACTATGCGCTCACCTTTGATCGAACGGCGTTTGACAGTGCTACACCGCTGAATAGTTTCCGCTGGTCTCCCGCTCATCAGGGCAGTGATAGCAAGTTGGATTCTGATGCTGCGCCGTTAACCACACAGTATGGTGTCGAAGCTGAGATTGCGCAGTTAACGCTGGGTTATGCGAGTAGCGCGAGCTATCAGGATGCCGGTGTGGTGCCTTTCATCCACATCAGTGGTTTCGTTTGGTATGACGACAATCGTGACGGCGAATTGAACGACGCTGAAACTAGCGCGCCGAATGTGACCGTGACGCTTTGGCGGGCGGAAGCTAAAGTAAGCGGTGGCTACTACAACGAACGAGTAGTGACGAGTACGCTTACCGATTCGGATGGTCGCTATTTATTTGATGAACTGCCTTACCAACCAGCGGCGTACTACAAGGTGGCGTTTACTAACCCGGATACCAAGAAACACCTATTTACCACTGCTGGCAAGCATCATACGGCGGTTAATGTGGTGCGAGATGCGCATTCTAACGAGCAGTTGGAGGCGCATACCGATTACTTGATCTATGCCGTGATGCATAGCGAGAATCAGGCTAATGCCGGGTTACGCTCCGTCGAGCCGCATGTTCCGACGGGGGGCGGCATTGTTGGTAGCAACAGTGTCATTTGGGGCGTGTTGCTCACTAGCGGCATGGCCGGGTTGCTTAGCAGTTTGTGGCGACGGAAGTGGAAAAACGCATGAAAAAAGTAGTGAAGTTATTAGCGCTGGTTCCGCCGCTGCTTTTGACTACTATGATGCTTAGCTGTGCGGGTGGTACTGGTACAAATGCCGTCCTTAACGCGGTAGCGGCCACGGTAAACGGAGTCGAGATCACGGAAGCTCAAGTGAATGACTACATTCAGACGATGCGGCAATTAAATGATCTGGAGGATGCCGCTAAGTGGCAGTCGATGTTGCGAAGTTCTGGCACGTCTTCGGAAGCGGTGCGGGAGCAACAGATCATGTCATTAGCACTAGACATCGTGATTCGCCAGCAAGCTAGCATCGAAGGATTACAACCGGATGTCGCTACCGTTAACGCGCAACTCCAGCAGGCTAAAGATGCTGTAGCGGCGGATGATGACGCTTGGGCGGCACAGTTACGACAGTTTGGATTTAGCACCGAAGAGCAGTATCGCGCGAAATTGGAAGTGCAAGATCTCGCCGGACAACTGCGGATGCGGGTTGTTCCGGCTCATACCCCTACTCCAGAAGAACTCCGAAGCTATGTGGAGACCAACGCTGCGAGGTATGCCGGGAAGCGTTCGTCGCGAATAGTGTTGTTGCGCAGCCCGGGATTGAGCGAAGCTGATCTGCTGGCACATGCTAGCAGTATCCGAGAACGACTCAACCAGGGTGCTGAGTTGGCCGTTGTGGCTGCGGAATATACCCAAGCGACTAACGCTCCCACCATGAACGGCGATATGGGCTGGGATGCTATGAACGCTTTTGGTGAGGCGTATCAGTTGGCGTTGGACGCGCTGCAACCAGGCGAAGTTTCCGACCCGGTGGTAACCGAAGCTGGCGTAGTGGTCATAAAATGCACCGACAGTTATCAACTGCCGAAAGATGCCAATGTGGTGTACGAATTGGTACCGGATGCTTTGCGGCAGTTGTTGTCAGATCAGCTAGCGGTGTCGCAGCGGGAACGCGAATATCAGGAATACCTCAGTGGTCTGCTGCGAGCTGCGACGATAAATATTGTTCCGATGCCGCAAGGTTTACCTTACGCCTAATGGAGTAGCAGCGTAGTGCACGGCACTTACTGAACAGTGTTGCGCATTAGCGTCCAATACACCGCAAAAAAATCAACCTATTTAATGGAATCCAAATTTTTTTCCGCTTTTGGATGGTTTTGAAGTTGAATACGGGTTTGGTTAGGTATTTCGCTGTTATTTTGGGGTGGTTTCCTGCACTAAAGTGAAATATTGTTCTGAGGCTAGTGACAAATCTGAGTTTTTCGGTCACTGCGAGGAGCATAGCGGCGGCACGACGCAGCAACGTATCGAGTCTCCCCGTCATTGCGGGGAGCACAAGCGACGAAGCAATCCAGAAAAGGTAACCATTGAACAAAAGATGATTCTGTTCAATAAATCCGAATTAGAAAGATTCGCATAAGTGGCACCTAAATGACTGGATTGCTTCGCGTCCTGCGGTCGCTCGCAATGACGGACGACGAGTAGTCACATAAGTGCGAATATATCCTCACAGCGTGTAGCAACCTGCGGTGAGTAACACTTAAGTAACTGGATTGCTTCGCGCCCTGCGGTTGCTCGCAATGACGGGCGATAAGTAATCGCGTGATGTATATCACCACTTTGAACAGCTCTGATTTAAGCCCAAGGGTTACACCACTACAATCACTTCCACGCTAAAAAGGAAAAACTCGGGCGCATTAGCGTCCAATACACCGCAAAAAATTCAACCTATTTAGTGGAATCCCACTGATTAGCGGGTTAGCGGGTCGTGATGCTCCAATACGAGGAGCAGAGCGCCCGATGCGCCACGGTTGTGACCGACGCGGCGTTTGACGTAAGTACTACTCAGCGTTTCCTAAACTTTGGCCGCCCCGAGTACGCCGTCTCTGACGTTCCCGCTGTGGACGCTCCGTATCGGCTACTGCCGGTAAGGAACGTGGTTCCTGCCGTTCTTTGTGCTTAGCAACTTCCCGAGATCGTTCCCCAGTTATGGCAGCGCGCTGGGTATGGGAATGTCGCTGGTTCGCAGTGCGGTTTTCCGGGCGATTTTTGGGTTCTCTGGGTGTTGGTGGTGCGATGCGTCCCTTTACATCTTTAGGGATGCCTAAATTGTCGAGCAACTGCGCAGACGTGGAGTATGCTTCCGTCGGGTCGGCGAAATCCAAACTTAAAGCTCGATTGATAACTTTCCATTTAGTGAGATCGCGCCAATCCACGAAAGTGACTGCAACGCCGATGGCACCGGCGCGTCCAGTACGTCCGATGCGATGCACATAAGTTTCGGCATCGTCGGGGCATTCGTAGTTAACAACATGAGTGACCCCGGTGACATCAATGCCCCGCGCCGCCACGTCGGTGCAAACCAGCACTTTTACTTGACCTTTGCGAAACTTGCGTAAGCTGGTTTCGCGAGCAGTTTGACTCATATCACCATGTATAGTGGCGGTTTCAAAACCGCGTTCTGTCAGATCTTCTGAAACTCGGGAGGCGGCGCGCTTGGTATGCGTGAACACCATCATCTTTCCGATGGTGGCCGCTTGTAACAATTTGCCGAGAATCTCTGTTTTATCGAGATCATGAGTTTGATAAACGAACTGTGTGGTGTCCGGCACCGTCATTTGAGCGTCATGACCCTCGGCACGCACATGTACGGGTTGTTGCATGTAAGATTTCGCAAGCGCCACGATAGGGGAAGGCATCGTAGCTGAGAACAACAATGATTGCCGATCGCTGCGCGTCATATTGACCAACGCTTCCACATCGGGAAGGAACCCCATGTTGAGCATTTCGTCGGCTTCATCAAGTACCAAACGCATAACATGCGAAAGGTCTAAAGAGCGCCGTCTTGCAAGATCGAGCAGTCGTCCGGGAGTACCCACCACAATATCGACACCGGTGTTCAGCACATCAAGTTGGTCGTCATAACCTACTCCGCCATAGATAGTTAGTACTCGTACCGGGCGGTGTTTTGCAGCGCTTGCGATGTCTTTTGCCACTTGAATAGCCAGTTCACGGGTAGGGGTAAGCACCAATGCTTGGGGTTTTCCATAAGTTTCCAGTTCGGCGAAATCATCGTCGCCGGCTAACAGAATGCGTTGCAGGAGCGGAATACCGAATGCCAACGTTTTGCCGGTACCGGTACGGGCTTGGCCGATGAGGTCGGCTCCGGTGAGCGCAATAGGGATCGCTAGTTCTTGAATTGGGAATGGGTGGGTAATGCCTAGTTCGGTGAGACTTTCAATGATCTCAGGGCTTACGCCCAAATCAGCGAAGCTCTCTTTGGTAGCTAGCCAATCCGGCTGAGGATCGCCTGCTGTCGGCGGTTGTGTGTTTTCTGTTGACTGTGTCATCTGGTAGCTGGTTTCCGTCTCGTTAAATGTGGTTGATCAGTTCGCTTAAGCTGCAGCGAGTGCGCCAAAACCAACCGGACGAGCATGTTCTTGGCCAAATTCAAGGTAGCCGATGCGCGCTGCCACTGCAACGACACGGCGCCCTTTACTATCGGTGAGGGTGAGTAACCCATTCTCAGCGCCTAGCACATTCTTGAGTTGCGTAATAATCTCATCGGCAGTTTCTTGCGCGTCGATAATGATCTCTTTAGGTAGTTGGGCGATGCCAATCTTCACTTCCACAAGAGGTAAGCCTACCTGGTGTAGTCGCTATAGGGGGTGCGCAACAACGCGACGGTGATATTATCACGTCCGCCGCGAGCACATGCCCACTCGACAAGACGGCTAGCTAGCTGTGGAGCGTTAGCAATGGCTTTGGCATGTCGTGGAGTGACGGCACGTAACGCAGCGGCTAACTGTGCTGGTTGAGAGGCATAGTTCCACAACCCATCTGAGCAGACTAGCAACCAGCCGGGACGATCGATGGTGTGTACCTGCACCGAAGGGATGACGTTATGGGCACCGGGGCCTAGCCATTTAGTAATGGCGTGAGCGGAACGTGCCGCTTCGGCGATGCCGCGTCGAATACCGCGTTGGATGTGTTCTTCGGCTATGGAATCGTCGCGCGAAAAAAGCAAAGCATTGTCAGCGTCATCCGGTACCCAGTAACAGCGCGAATCGCCAACGTTACCAACCACTACTTGAGAGCCGAAAGCTACCGCGCATAGCAGTGTGCAAGCCCAAGAACCGCCCGGGTTGCCGCCGGCACCGCTAACAACTTTGTCTTGTGCTCCTAAAAACGCCTCCACCATGGCGGCGGTGAACCTTTCGGTGTGTGGTAGCACTCCGGTGCTGCTAGCGGCCAATTGACGACAGGCACTGTTCGCCGCTACCGCTGCAGCGCGATCTGAAAACTCAGAGCTGGATACGCCGTCGCTCACTGCGATGATAGCAGCGTCGCCCTGCAAAGTTTCCGCCACCGCCAACGCCAATGCATCCTGATTGAGGAGATGTTTATGCCCGGCATCAGATGTGCCAGCAAATCTGGAACCGGCAGTAAGCGTAAACGAGTTGCGATGCCCGCTGACTTGCACCATGACAGGTGCAGCGGCGCGCCGGGCGCTTATTTCGTTCACCAGTTAAGAATACTGTCAGTGGCATCTGATTGGATGGTGTTATGAGCGTTGTACGACTGGTGCGCGAAGCCACCCCGGAAACTCCGGTGCTGAGCGCTGCGCAACAGCAGGTGATGCGTGAGGTGTTGCAAGCTACCGGTTCGGTGTTGCTCACTGGCGAGCCGGGCTGTGGTAAAACAACAGTATTGACGGCACTGGTACGCGAACTGGTATCAAAAAAAACATCGGCCAATCAAGCACGCCAAGCCGAGCGCTACTCACCGTTTGCTGCTCAGCTCACCGCTGACATAGCAGATGGTAAAACCTCTCAAAACGGTGTGGAACTATCCGAGATTGTGCTGCTCACCGGGTCGCGGCAGTTGGCACAGCAACTTAGACGCCAGGTGCTATCGCAACTGGAAGGCGCGCATCTTAAACCCCGTATCACTACGGTATATGGATGGTGTCGCGCGCTCCTAGGGTTGGCAAACGGTGCCGGCGAAAAGGCTTCTGGAGCGACGAATAGCTGGTCGGCGCATGGTTTCAGCGTCACTCCAACATTGTTGAGCGCCCCCGAACAACAGTGGCGAATTGCAGAGTTGCTACAAGCGTACCCTCTTAAAATGTGGCCAGAACGGTTCCAACAAGCCAGCCAAGGAAGCTCTTTTCCCGCTGCAGTGCGCGAGGTGCTCACTTTGGCTCAGCAACGGGGCTTACGGCCTGCTGATCTCAGTGCACTAGGTAGCGCCGGTCAGGGTGATGAGTGGATGGTGTTGGGGCGTTTCTTTGCGGAGTATCTGGATGTGAGTGCAGCAGAGGGGGTAATTGATTATGCCGAAGCAGTAACCCAAGCGAATCTACTACTAGCGACAGATGCGGCACAGTTGTTGCGAGACGTACGCTATGTGCTAGTTGATGAAGCTACCACACTCACGCCGGCCGCCATCACCTTGTTAGGTACGCTACATCGGGTAGGGGTACGGGTGGTGGCGTTCGCCGACCCCACTACTGCGGTGCAGCAGTTTCAAGGAGCGAGCGAACGATTTATAACCGACTTCACAGCAGCATTAACCGACACGCCCGGACGAACACTAACTCAGCTAACTCTGAATACCACGCCGAACAATCGCAAAGAAACCGCGACCCATCCTGCAAGGCTGACAAGTCATCAAAATCGCTATCTTGCCAACGACGTGCTAGTGCGATGTGCCCCCAACTTAGAGGTTCGGGATCTCAGACTAGCTAGCTGGCTACGCGCTGAACATGCTAGCGGTTTGCGCTGGCAAGACATGGCGGTCATCGTGCCAGGAGGGGTGGCAGTGGTGAGCGCAGTTGCGAGAGCGCTCACCACTGCTGGAGTGCCAGTTCAAATCGATAGTAAAGGTAGCGCGCTTGCCGATGAGCCGGTAGTACGTTGGTTATTGGAACGCTTGGAACGTTTGATAACGACGGACGATCCGCAACTGCGCGCTGGTGCCAGTGTGGAATCAGTACTGTGGCGCGAATGGAGTGCGACTGGATGGGCAAAACGGTTGCAAACCGAAGCGCTAACGGGCGGTTTTGGAGCTAACCGAGCCAATGCCGATCTCGATGCCGCCATCGCATTATTTGATTTAGCTGCAAAACATGGGGGGTTAGCGGGAGAGAGCGGGGTAAGGATATTTGCAAAAGTGGTGGCTCGGCAGGTAGTGGCAGCCGATAATCGAAAGGAAAGTGGGCAACGTGACGCGGTGGAACTGCTCAGTCCAGTTGCGTCCCACGGTAGGTTCTGGAAAGCCATCGCACTGCTGGACGTGGTGGAAGGTAAATGGCCGGCATATGTCGGCACGAAACGATTGTTTGATCTTGACGCTGCGCTGAGCGGGGTGTGCGACCCGGTGACTGAACGATTGCAAAGTATAGAGTTGCAGCGCCGAGCGTTTCGTTTGGCATTATCACGAGCTACGCAAGTATGTTACGTCGATTGCACCCCTGATGAAAGCGACGCAGCGTTTCCTAGTCGCTTTCTTGATGAGTTTGGGCTGCCCCTACCGACTAATACCGACACCGATAGATGGGGAGTTACGTTTGAACCGACTTACACAGCGCATTCTCAACAATTAACGACACATACTGCTAGGCGTTCTCTACCAGAGTTCGTCGCTGAACTGCGCGCTGTCTCCAGTAACCCCGCACAGCCAGTACCGTTGCGGGAAAATGCGGTAGCTGTGCTCCGAAGGTTATACCGCGAAAATGGTTTAAGTGGCGAATCACTGGTGCCAGAAGCCGACCCACTTAAATGGTGGGGGGTTGCTGGGCTGACTCATGCTGAGGTTCCAGTGACACCAGCAGATGAGCCGTTGCGTCTCAGCGCCTCAGCGCTTGGTTTGCTGCTTAGCTGTCCTAGGTCGTGGTTTTTGCAGCAACGCGCCGGGGGAACGGGAACTAGGGGGTTAGCTGCCGCAGTAGGAACCGCACTGCATCGACTATTTGAGTTGGATTGGGTGGCGCAGCAAAGCGGCGAACCCCTTACAGCGAAATCCGTTACGGATTATTTAACAACCGCATGGGAAAATCTTCCGTACCGCTGCGCAGCTATGCGCGAAGCCGGGTTAAAGCTAGCCAAAGTAGCTTTTGAGCGCTATAGCGGGTGGCGTGATGGGCGAATAGATCGTAGTTCGATCGCCGCCGAGCGTTCATTTCGATTACAGTTATCGCTGCCAAACGGCATGGTTATACTCACTGGAAAAGTAGATCGAGTTGAGAGCAACGCTGCTGGGCAGGCGGTTGTTATCGATTTCAAAACTGGAAAACATATCGATATGAATCGCTATGGCGAACAGTTGGCTTGCTACGAGTTGGCGGTGGCGATGGGTGCTTTAGGCGCTGATGTGCCGTTGGCCGTAGCTAATGCGGAGTTGGTGTGGCCATATCTTGCACCTAGGTCGTTAAACAGTGCTGATATAGGGTGCCGGGTGAGCTTAGACGTTGGTGAGTTATTTGAGTTCGCACAACCGGAGTTGCCGTTAACTGAACGGGCGGCAGCGTTACTGGCGTTGCTGGAACGAGCCGTCGAGTTGTTGCGTGCCGAACGTTTCGATGCAGTGCCCGGTAAACAATGCGTGGGATGTGCGTTCGCTCGCGGGTGCCCAGCTATGCGCAGTGGAGTTGTTAGCGATGAAGAGTGAAATGAGTAAAGGAACGCTTGACAATATGAGTGGCGTAAGCGAGATGATTGGCAGTGCTGCCGAGCGGCAAGATTTCGCCGTGCGTAATCTCCTAAACGAAATGTTGCTAGCGGATGCTCCCGGAGCCACTTTCTCAGATGAACAGTGGGCGGCGATTTCGGCACCGTTGACCCCCAATGTGATCATCGCTGGAGCCGGAACTGGCAAAACTACGGTGATGAAGTACCGAGTATGTTATTTGGTGCTTACCGCTCAAGTGGCTGCCAACCAGGTGTTGGGGTTGACGTTCACTCGTAAAGCTGCGGCGGAACTTAAAAACAAGATCACTGCCGTACTGGCCGCAGCAGGGTTAGCAGACCAGAACGGCTCACAATATGACCCAACCGTGGCCACCTATGATGCTTTTGCGTCCGATTTGATACGCCGTTATGGTCTGCTTGTCGGATTCGAACCCACAACACGTTTACTAGAAGGAGCCATGCGCTTCCAGTTAGCGGAACAAGTGCTCACTAATTGGCAAGGTTCTTGGCCGCTTCCAGATGATTGGAGCGAACGGATAACCATTCAACGGTTATTGGAGTTGGATGCTGCGATGATGTCGCATCTGGTGGAGCCTGCCGCCGTGTTGGCGCACTGCGAGCAAGCGGTACAACTAGTGCAGCAAGCTCCTTTAGGTCGCAGTGGCAACCCGCTTAAAGATGTACGTAACTATGCTGAAACCGCCCGCTCCCGAGCTGGTTTGTTGCAGTTAGTGTTGGCGTATCGGGCTGCAAAACAAGAATTAGGGGTAGTTGAGTTTGCCGACCAGATGGCGCTGGCGGTGCGGTTAGCAGAAACGGTTTTAAGCGTTGGGCAAGAACTGCGCTCCGAATATCGCGTGGTGCTACTTGATGAATATCAGGACACCTCAGTGGCGCAAACCAGACTGTTAGCGGCGTTGTTCGGCGGCACAGTTGACCCGGCTGGTTTAGGCCATCCGGTGAGTGCCGTTGGCGATCCGCTACAAGCCATCTATGGTTGGCGGGGAGCGTCTAGTGCCAATATTGGCGCTTTTACAACAGTATTTCGGGATGCAACAGATCAACCGGGTGCCAGTTGTTCTCTCGGCTATAACCGACGTAGTGGGCAAAGGATTCTTGATGTTGCTAACGTGATAGCAGCGAAAGTGCCCGGCACAGCTAATGTGAAACTGAAAGAGTCGACGGGACAGGCTCCAGTGAGCAACATCAGAGCAGCGTCATATGTGTCACGCGATGATGAACTAGCCGCTTTGGTGGCACAAGTGTTAGCAGTTCACCATGAGTCGGGTACATGGGCGGATATTGCAGTATTAACTCGCAAAAATGCCGCGTTAACTCAGCTATATACTGCACTTACCGCCGCCAACATTCCAGCCGAGATCGTTGGATTGGGGGGGTTATTGGCCAGACCAGACGTATCGGCAGTGCTGGCGACGCTGCGGCTACTTTTAGAACCCAGCGACAACCCTAGCGTGCTGGAGTTGCTCAGTGGTTCCCGCTGGCAAATCGGGCCACGCGACCTAGCACTACTGGGTGAGCGGGCAAAAAAGTTAGCCAACTCTGCGGATGAGAACCCCCCATGTTTACTGCTTGCGATTCATGATTTAGGTGGGGCACGGTTCAGCAAAGAAGCTCGCAGCGTACTGCAGCGGTTCGCAACAGAACTGGATGGGTTATCGGAGCATCTTCACGAACCGGCGCTAGATTTAGTGCATCGCGTGGTGGCAGTTGGGGGCTATTTCGCAGAGGCGCTGACAGCACAGATTGCCGGACATGGTGACGGCGGGCTTGGTCTTAGGCGTTTCCTGCGACTGGTAGCGAGATTCACTTCTGAAGCGTCCCATGCTTCCCCGGCAGCACTTTTAGCGTGGCTGGAGTGTGAAATGCGCTACGGCAATGAGCTGGAGCAAGGTGTGGTGAGCCGCGACGACTCTGTGAAGCTGTTGACGGTGCATAAAGCGAAAGGGTTGGAGTGGGACAGCGTACTGTTACCTGGTTTATATGAGGGAGGGTTCCCGGATGACAGAATGGTCGGCAGTGATTTCACCACGAACCCGCAAGTGCTTCCTCCCCAGCTGCGTGGTGATTGGGAAAGTGTGCCCCAATTGTGCGATTTCACGACTAAAGGGTTTCATAACTACCGAGAGACGTTGCGAGCGGAACAGGTAGCTGCTGAAGATAGATTGTCATATGTTGCAGTTACCAGAGCGAAGCGATCTTTGTTGGTAAGTATGGCGTATTGGCGTGCGGATGTGAAAAAACCAGCCACCCCTTCTCGGTTATTTAAAAGCATTGTGGATGGGGTGATAACAGAAGAACAGTTGTCGCTCACTCCACCCCAAGACGTACCTACGCAGAATCCTTATCAAGCGGTTGAGCAACGTTACGCATGGCCAGTAGCTGTTGACAGCGAGCAACAGGAGGCGTTGCAGTGGGCGGCGCGCGCTGTGCTGGAAGGGTTACCGCAAGGCGCTGGTGATGAGTTGTCGGCCGCAGAGTTAGTGATAACGCAACGTTGGCACGCTACTGCTGACGAGTTGGTGGCCGAAAGACTACGAGAAAATGCGATGACGGGACAGCTAAATCTTCCAGTGTCCCTCACCGCATCAGAGGTGATATATGCTGCAAAAAATCAACAGGAGTTTGCTCGACAACTGTTGCGTCCAGTGCCGCAACCCATCACTTCGGCAAGCAGTATCGGTAGTGCCTTTCATGCTTGGCTTGAACAACGTCTCAGCACCCAAACTTTGCACAGTAATACCTTGTGGGACGAGGATTATCTCGCCGAAACGCAGTTTGACGAAGCTGGGTCTGCTGGTGCTGATTCGCTGTTAAGTGTGACGGATAGCGCACAGTTTAGAGCTTTACAACAGGCATGGTTGAGTGGGGAGTATGGACAACGAACACCGCTAGAAGTGGAAGTGCCGTTCGTGTTCTTAGTGGCAGGCCAGCAGTTGCGCGGTCGTATCGATGCAGTATATTCCGCTAACGCCGCACAATATCAATACCAAATAGTGGATTGGAAAACTGGAGGTTCAGCGGATGACATGCAGTTAGCACTGTACCGAGCCGCGTTTGCCGCTGCTCAAGGCATTGAGCTTACGGCAGTGGATGCAATCTGCTATTTTGTGGCGGAGCAGCGCGTGTACCGCCCAGCCGTTCTACCGGATTATGACGCACTTTGTGAATGGATTGTTGGTTTAAGCTCCACGTAATCGGGTGGCCAAGCCGCTGGCTCGCAGCGCCACAGTGTTGATTGCGCGTCTTAAAGCCGACGTGGTGCCGATAAGCCGAACTTTGTGTCGTGCGCGAGTGACGGCAGTGTAGAGCAGTTGCCGAGTAAGAAGTCGGGAATCTTCGTAAAGCACGATGCTCACTTCGTCGAACTGGCTGCCTTGTGCTTTATGGATAGTGAGCGCTTGTGCGCTTTGAATTTTGGGAAGCGCGGCAGGCGGTATCAATCGGATACCGTCACCGGTGCTGAACGCCACTTGGTAACCGTTCGCTGTCGCGATGACAACCCCTTGGTCGCCGTTGTATATCCCGAGATCGGCCACGTTGCTGGTTACCAATATCGGAGATGCTAAATGCCACAACCCTGCGCTACCGTAGCCGGGGATTGTTGCTTTCAGGTGGTTTTCTAGACGGCGTTGCCAACTACTAACACCGGAAGAACCGTCACGATGAGCGGTGAGGAGTCGATGCTGGTCAAGCGCAGCGGTGGCGGTGATCGCATCGCCTTGAGATGCGGCGGCGAACAACACTCGACACTGCGCGGTCACGGTGTCGAAAAGTGGGGCCAATGCGGCGTAGTGGCGCGAATTGTGCGTTGCCGTAGCGGCTAGCGCCGCATCAATTTCAATAAACTGCACTTCTGGTGCCGCAGAGCGTAACGTAGCGATAGCAAGATCGGCATCGCCGGTTTTGATAGCGGTAGCAAGAGTGGCAATGGCACCTCCGTAACGCCACACATGGCTGAGTTGAGTGACCAAGGGACGACTGCTACTGCTGCTCGCACTTAAACCAGAATCCACAATATCTGCAAGTACCGCGCCCGCTTCCACGGAAGCTAGTTGATCTGGGTCGCCCAGTAACACCAACCGGGTGGATGCCGGGAGTGCGCAGAGTAGCGCTGCGGTTAGTGGCAACGAAACCATCGACATTTCATCTACTACTAGCAGATCGTAGGGCAACGGATCGACTGAATTGTGTCGAAATCCGTGCCCTAACCCCCGCGAACCTAATATCCGATGTAGCGTTCCGGTGGTTATATGCAACTTGGGGAACCGCTGCGTAATGCTGCGTTGTTGCTGTGGAAGATGAGAGTCGTGCAACGTCTCCTGCGGATGAACCGAAAAATCATCAGGGGGTTCGATGCCGCTTACCATCGTTTGGAGTCGTCCGGCCGCTTTGCCAGTGGGAGCGGCTAACGCTACCGATAACTCGCGTTCGGTGAGCATAGCGAGAACTTGGAGGAGTTTTCCAACGATGGCAGTTTTGCCGGTGCCTGGGCCGCCGGCGATGACCGATGTCCAAGACCGCACGGCGTTTATCACTGCGGTTTTAGCGTCAAGGTTGGCTGCGGAGTTCGATTCCCCAAACACTTCAACCACTGCTCGGGCTAGCAAAGCTTCGTCCACCACCGGCGGCGGGGCGGCGCGCCGAGTGAGCAGTACGGAACGTACTGATTCCTGATCAAGCCAGAATCGTTGCGCATATAACAGCGTGCCGTCTAGGCGGAACGGACGTTGATTTGCTGACTCTTGCGCATCGCAACTCACCAAAGGAGATGCTTGTAGTGCCGAGATCAGTTCGGCAGCGGGTGGCAACTGATCGAATTCGTCTGGCAGCGTATTGATAGCAGTACAGATCGAACCCATTCGAGTGGCTCGTAACGCCGCTGCGGCGGCTACCAACACCGCGTCATTCGTTTCCCCCAGCAACCGGGCGGCAGTAAGCACCGGATGCAGATCGGCAGCTTCCAACTGAGCAGTTTTGTTATAGTGCGCCAATAGGGCGCTTGCTGAAATGGCATGGGTATCTGGCGGTAAAAATGCGTTCACAACTCAATTCCTAGCAGTTCGGTGTGCTTGACTTGGCCGTAGATCGGGTAGGCGGCTTGTGTTCATACGCCGCCGCCTAACACTTCACTGGCGGCAGATATTAGCGCTGCTGAGGGTTTCCAGACAAACACGCCATAGGGGTTGCCGTTGCTGAGTGGTGTCGTCGCTCCGGCCATCCCCCGCACGAAAAGGTATCCCACTCCAGCTAACAAAGTGTCGGGGTTCTTGTCCGGAAGACGCCGGGTTAACTGTCGGCGTAGTGCCACCGCATACAGTAAAGCTTGTAACGGATAGTGAGCTTGCATCATCGCATGAGCCATAGCGGATGGTGAGTAGTCGGTGACCAGCAGTTGTCTTCCGTCGGGAGTTGGGAATCGGTTAGTTTTGTAGTCGATGATGACGAACTCAGCTGCGTTCAGCCGTAATACAACATCAATTGAGCCAGTGAGGAAACCGGAAAGTACTCTTGCAGCGGCGGGTGTGTTGGCGAGCAACCGTCCGTACGGTTGCAGTAAATCAGTGGGGGCTAGTAAAGCTGGATCGTCAAACAAGGCGGCGAGGTCGGCAACGCTACGAGCAGTAGCTGCCACCAGTGGGTGCTCAGTTATGTTAACCATTTCTGGGGGCGTAGCTGCGGTGTTTGACAATGAAGCGTTGCTGGATGTCAGCGCAGTGGGCAACGCAGCATCTGCGGATGTGAATCCCAACGACATTTCAAACGACAGTTCGGCTAGCCGATGTTGTACGCCGAAATCGGCCAAAGTGCGACCGGGGGCTAGCGTGCCAAGTGGAGTATGTAACACCTGCAAAAGCCCCGCCGCTAGCGACTCTGGAATGAGACCATTCAAAGGGTTTTCGGCAGCGAAACGTTGGCATAACTCGTTGAGACGCAGCTCCATATCCGGCGCAGTGGGGTCAAGATGCTCTAACGCTTCATGCACAATAGTGCCAAATAAAGTACCTGCCGGCATATCTCCTAGCGGAGATAGTAGCTGCTCTGAGGTTAGCGAATTTGCTGTGTTGTCTGAGGTAGTGGTGAGCGGTTGTTGAGAAGCTAAGTCCGCAGAGTAGCTGTGTGGGTTTGGTTCAGATGGTTCAAGGTCAGTTAGTAAAGGTTCGTCTAAATCGCTAAAGGATTCATGGAGTCCTGCGCTTAAGCCAGAGTACGACGTGCGTGTCCAGGTGTGATCTATGCGGCTAGTGAACGTTCTAGCCGTAAGCAGTTGGGTAATCGGCGGGGTGGATTCGGCGATGGGTGGTTTGCTGTCGGGTACCACTGTGACGGTAAACAACTCGGGAGATAACCGCGAAGTGTCAGGACGCAACATCGTAGCGGCGTTCGAGCCAGATAGCAGCAACTGTAGCCCAGATTCCGTCAAGTTTTTTGGTGTTGCAGCCCACCACATCACTAGTCTTGACGACGCTCTGGTAGCGGCTACATAAAGTTTTCGTAGAGTATCAGCGCGCTCCTCAGCGCGAAACATGGCTGTTACTGCTGGCGTGGGGGTAGGGCTGATGTCTAATAACCGCTGTGAACCGCGATGAATGATAATCCCGGGATCGGTGTTGCGTCTGGTGTCATGGTGCAGATCGGCAGCTTCCGGTAATAGCACTACCGGAAACTCTAAACCTTTAGCGGCATGTACGGTAAGTATCTGAACGGCACGTCGTCCGGTTTCTAACCTTCGGGAACGATCTTCGGAATCCGCACGCCGCTCATTTTGTAGTTGGTAGTTAAGCCAGTTCACCAGATCAGTTGCGCTGGAGTGTAGCGGCAGTGTCCCTAAAATTTCGGCGACGTGACGAATGTCGGTAAGCATTCGTTCACCGCCGGGCAACGACATGATTCGAGAGGTTAGATCGTAGCTGGTTCGTAGCCAATCCAGTAGGCCGGTGACACCTGAGGTCGGGAAGTTTGCGGTAGCAGTGGCGAGTCCGGCACGCAAATCTACCAACAATTCAGGGTTATCAGAGATGGCGGCGGCGCTTAGCCCGACCAGTGGGCTAAGCGCTAGTCGAGCCACTCGACCTGGAGTAGCGTTCGAGATCGTCTCCAATAACGTCAGCCAAGCGAGTGCCGCATCGCTGAGTAGCACGCTTTGAGTACCAGAGACGATAGCTGCAGCAACCCCGGCACTGGTTAGCGCATCTCGTATCTCTTCGGCACGCTGGTTGCGTGACACTAACACCGCAATGTCACTGGGAATTAACGGGGTGCTGACGGCGTCACGCTGCAACCGACAGCGTGTCAAGAGGTCAATCACTACGGTACAGAGGTCATTATTGATACGCTCTCGTGCAGTAGCTACCGGCAACGGCTTTGGGGTGTCTATCACCCGCAGTTCAACGGCGGGAAGTAGCGGTAGGGGACTGTTTGCGACGGCGCGTAGTCGCGGTTCGTGGTGATACGCAGTAACCGGAGGTACGGAGATGGGTTGCTCTGGGGTGCCGAGATTGGCTTGCGCGAATAGTTGCGAGATAGCGGACACCAACGGCTCATCAGCACGATAGTTGACGGGGAGGGTATATACCTGTTTTGCAGTTTGTACCGCTTCGAGGTAAGCGAACACGTCGGCACCGCGGAATCGATAT
Organism: Propionibacteriaceae bacterium; assembly: GCA_031267295.1. Taxonomy (GTDB): domain Bacteria; phylum Actinomycetota; class Actinomycetes; order Propionibacteriales; family Propionibacteriaceae; genus WRGV01. The sequence continues at coordinate 46,641 of JAIRZI010000034.1, forward strand.
ATCGCCTGCTTGGGGTCGCCGATCAACACTAATGTGGAGCGTCCCAGAAAAGCGCGTTGCAAAATGTCCCACTGCTCGGGGTCGGTGTCTTGGAACTCATCCACTAACACCACCGGGAAACGTTGGGAGAGCAGAACCGCTGCCCGTTCGGCGTTATCCCCCAGAAGAGTGTTACTCAACCGTTCCATAATGTCGTTATATCCATAGCTATGTAAATCATGCTTGCGTCTGCCGTATTCGGCGCGTGCCGCTGTCAGCACTGCGAGTAGTGGGTCGGCAGTATCGTTGGTGGTTAACGGGACAGAGTTATTTTCGAGCACTCGTGTGGTCAATAGTGAAAAATCGTTATACGACAATCGCAGCGTGTCCATCAGATCAGCGTTTATGAGATAACTATCTGCGGCCACTTGATGTTTAAGGTTGCTGAGGTCTTCTACGAAACTGTCGAAAGGGTTATGTTCAGCTATCGCTCCTAACTCCGTCAACATGCGGCGTGCGAACTTATGGATAGTAGCGATGGCGGCGCGGTCAATGTCGGCTAGCGCGTCGTCGATTCGCGTCAACCGCTCACGCACTTTGTGCGACGTGCCAGTGGCTAATAATCGATCAAGCGCATCACTTGGGAGAACACCGGTGTTTAGCGCGTTATTTAACGCACTGCGGCTTTGCAACAATCTGTCATATACGCGAGAACGTAACTCGCCGGTGGTAGTTCTAGTGAAAGTGACTAGCAGCAGATTTGGCAATGTAGTCACGCCTTCAGCGATATAGCGCGTTGCCAATGCAGCTAACACATATGTTTTTCCGGTACCGGCGCTAGCTTCTAAGACAACCGCGCCGGTGGGAAGTGATCCCGTAGGGTCGAATGGAATGGTATGGGGTTGTTGGAGAGGTGCGGTGCGTTTGGTGGGTTCAGACACTTCGGCCTCCTAAGTGTTCGGTCGAAAAAGTGCTGAATTTAGTTGCCGAAATCCTAGCCATGCTGATTGGTTGCCAGAACCAGTTAGCAAGGCACTCGAAGCGAGAACTGCCAGTGCTGTACGGATCGTTAGGTAGCGGAGGTGGCAGTAGTAGTTCATCAAACGTTTGATTCGGGAAGAAGTAACGCCACTCAGAACGCTCGGGCGAAGTGACCTCTCCAGGAATGTCACGGAAACTGTCGCCTAGCCAGGCGCGGCGCGCATCTAGTTGCGAATTGTGATAACCGGTAAAGAATCCCGTCCAAGCGGCAGCTGTTTCGAGGGGTAGCGGCGTTAAGCGAGTTAAACCTGCTGCACGCACTTTGCTGGCGGCGGCTAGTAGCTGTTCTGCTTGGGTTGCGTCAGGTGCCTGCAGAAATACTGAGCTGGAGCCGCGTCCTATCGCTGCGCCTAGAGCTGGAAGTTCGGGACGAGCTACCGCTAACGCCAACAATCGAAGCCACAGTTGAACTATCCCGGCAGCTTTGATGTTTCCAAATCGCCAGGTGAGCAACTTGGCATCATACGTAGTGAGCGTCCCAGTGAGTTTATTTTCTGCGATAGGGATATGTATTGCTATGCGTTGCGTCTGGCCACGATATGCAATCACTTGATCTACGACGTGTGCCACATCTGACATAATTGGCGCTAGCTGTTCACTCCCCAGTTTTCCCGGAGCTACCATCGCCGCTAATCGGATTCGGCGAAGCGCCGTTTCTGGTGGCATCCCAGCTAAAGTATCGTCAAGTAGACGTTGTCCTATCTGATAACGTTCTAAGGCGTTCAGTTGCAGCGGTAATTCATAGGGCGGTGCTATTTTCCATCTGTCGAAACGGAGACCGTGCGCGGCTAATAGTTCCCGAGCTGGGTTGATGAAAAATGCTTCCAACTGTTCCAGTTCTACTTGCGGCGCGTTTTGTTTAACATTAGGGGTCTCTTTTTGCTGCTCATCAGTTGCGGCGGGGTGACCTATGGGGAAAGGAAGCATGATCGGCCACTGCGGTGTTGCCGGTGTGGGGCGTTGCCCGGCGGCGATAGCTCCATGCAGAGCGTCAATGTTGAAACTAAACGGTTCGCTTGCGCCTTCGGTGACAAAATCGCTCCACTCGTGCGGCTGTAAGGGGTGGCGTCGGATGAAATGATCTTCTTGTCCGCCACCAGCTACCGCTAGTCGGCGCAGGTCACGGAGTGCTACTGGGTCGGCTAACGGTTGGTTGGTTACCGGATCAAGCCCCTTGGTTATCACGATGAACTGACTTTTGGCGGCTAATAGTGCGGACATTAGCTGCCAGCGTGCCTCCGCTCGCTCGGCAACTCGTACGGAATCTGGGGTGAGGTCGTCGGGATCGGTGGGTGTCTGACGCGGCCATTGGTCGTCAGCTACACCCAAAAGCACTACTACGCGGTGAGTGACTGCGCTGAGATCGCCTAATTGAGTGACGATAAGCGAACCGTTGCAGTATGTCGGACGGTTGGGTTTACTGCTTGCTAAACGGTTGAGTAGTCCGAGTAAATCAGCGGCCGCTACCAGTAGCGTTTCCGAATCACCCTGCAAAGTGGCCAACTGTGCGCGAGCATCGGAGATTGTGGTGTCGTCATAGTTAACTGGGCTAGTTAACCATTCAAGTTGTTCCAGTAATCGTTCTCGCCACGTATCGAAAGTTGCCGGTTCAGAGTTTATCGCAACGGTTCGCCGTAGTCGGGAAAGTAACTCGGCTAGCGCCCCAATCAACTCCAAATCTTGCGGTTCGACACCGGCGACAGGTAGTATCGGCAAAATGTTTGCTGGTGTTTCGGGTGGGGGAGCGCTGTCATAATTTGTGGCAGTAGCGGTTGATTGCGGGGTGAAAGCATGGTTGCTAGTTGCTGCTATATCGCTGGTGAGAGCCGCATTAGTTGCGTCGCTTGCATTCTGGGAGTTGCTAAATAGTGACGTAGCTTCGCTGGGATAAGAAACGTACTCGAACTGTGATTTTGTTGCTGATGCTTGTTCGGGCGAGTTTTCTTTTAGCAACGCTGACATGTTGAGACGTTCCACTCCAGCAAACCAGGTGGACTGTCGCACGTCGGTGAGACCGAAATGTTTCCGATGCGCAGCATCTAGCCCCCAGACGATGCCCGCTGCGGCTATTAGTTCGCGTAATCTGGCCAGTGCCACCTCATCAAAACCGAAGCGTGCCGCAACTTGTGGGTGGGAGGCGATGTTGATGAGGTCTGCCGCTTCGCAACGCATGGTCGGCAACTGTAACACCCGTAACAGTAGTTCCAGCACGGGGTTTAGCCGGGGCAGTTGGTTGGCAGCCAAAGCCACTCGCAAGTTATGCCCGGGGTGCCCCTCAGTTGCCGGATGGAACGCGGAGCGGATAAGTGGCGCATAACTGTTGAGGTCGCTTGCCAGCACCACTACATCGCGCGGTTGTAGCGTGGGGTCATCAGCGAATACGCCGCATAACACTTCGCGCAGTACTTCCACTTGTCGCGCCGCCCCATGCGAAAGGTGTATCTGCACCGATTTGTCGTTTTCCGGCGGCTGCTTAACGGGTAGGTCGGTGTTAGTTGCGTTTCGCAGTTGCGTTTGGAGTGTAGTTAACAGCGATGTAGGGTTTGTTTGCGCTAACGTCTGTTGTGTTTGGGGTTCCAGATGCGTTGTGGCGTTATGAGAGTACATTTCCACTGCATCTGCATCTGGTTGGTGACAGTGGAGACTCTGTGGCGATATGTCGTCTAGATGGTGATTGTCGGCTGGTAGGTAACGGCTGAGCGCTACTTCAAACGCTGTCGGCGATGTGAGCGCAGTAGTGTCCAGCATCACCGGATGGTACTGCCAGACACTCACCGCATGGGTGGTGGCGAGTGCTGTTATGAGGTGTTGGGTAGCTGCGGGGATTCCGCCAACCAAAACCACTCCAACAGGAGAGACTAAGTTCGGCACAGTGGCTGCTGCCGCGTTCGCATCAGGTGGCGAGCCTAGCGTTTGCACGATGCGTCGCCATATTTCAGGCTGCCAATGTTGGGTAGCCGGTAGCGCCTTGCCGTCAGCGGCTATGTTCTCTCCCGCAGCCCAAGATGTAAGCATATTGGGGCAATGCGTAAGATAACGTCGCAACAGGGCGGCCATTCGCAGTGATTCGCTCACTACCCGTTCTGGACGAACTTGGTGATCACCGTCAACAAGGGTGACAGCGATGAGCTGTGCGAGATTATTGACGTTCCATCGCTTATCGGCTGCAGTGGCGCGGCGGTAGAGCGTGGCAACGCTCACGAAATCCACTCCGGCGCTTATCGCTTGCGCACGGGGTAGGCTGGCGGCGAAATGTTGTGCCAACACTCGGCCATGTCCTAGTGACGGCACCAACACCGTCTGAGTTGCAAACGGGTCATCAGGCAAGTTTGCCAGAAATGTTGCCACCTGTTTTGCTAATTCATCCCAAGTTGGCACTCGGCTGAACGTCATGCCTGGTTGGGATGTTTCTAAAAGCATGTCACTAAGCCTAAATGCTACCGCTGGTGTTTATTAACCGTAACCATCTGAAGCGCTTTAGGTTAGGAGCGTCCTGTTAAAAAATATGCGTTCCGCGTAATTAGTGAGCGCAAAGTTTCGTCCATGAACGCTCTTGGGGTGCAAATAACATCGTAGCTACCGGCTAGAGATACACTGATTTATCATGTATCTCATGGGTGAACCGGGCGGGAAGCGCATATCGCTCAGCGTCTCATGCCGGGTGCGGCAGCAGTTACGGTACTCCTAGGCTGGATAATCATGGATCAGATTCTGCAAGGCCTTGACGACGAGCAGTTAGCAGTAGCTACGGCGTTGTCGCGCCCGGTGGTGATAGTAGCCGGAGCGGGAACTGGGAAAACTACCACCATCACCCGACGTATCGCTTATGCAGTAACTAGTGGAGTGTATGCCCCAGAGGCGGTGTTGGCGCTCACTTTTACAAACCGGGCTGCCGCAGAACTGCGGGAACGTTTGGAGATGTTAGGGGTTAATGACGTACAAGCTCGCACTTTTCATTCAGCTGCTTTGCGGCAGTTACGGCATTTTTGGCCGCGAGTGACCGGTTTTGCGTTGCCAGAGATATTGTCGAACAACAGTGAGTTAATCGCGCGCGCTATCGCTGAGCATGGCATCGAGCCAACTCAGACTTTGTTGCGTGATGTTGGCACCGAGATAACTTGGGCGAAAACTTCTAACGTCACCTGGGCGCTATACCCAGAGCGAGCCGTGGTGACGGGGCGGCAAGTGCTTGGTGCGACACCTGAGATGATTGCAAACATTTGGAGAACGTATGAGCGTGCCAAGCGCGCCAAAGTGGTGATGGATTTCGACGACGTATTACTAACTTGTGCTGCGATGTTGCACCGCTTCCCGGAAGTTGCCGAAGAAGTATCGCGCAGTTATCGTCATTTCAGTGTCGACGAGTTTCAAGACGTGTCCGGTATTCAATGTGCGTTGTTGTTGTTGTGGCTTGGTGGAAACGAGGATATTTGCGTAGTGGGAGATTCGGCGCAAACCATCCACACTTTTGCGGGAGCAGATCAGTCGTTTCTGAATAATTTCACGCAATATTATCCCAGCGCAGAACGTTTTGAACTCACCCGTAATTATCGCAGTAGAACTGAGATCACCGCGCTTGCCAACCGTTTCGCCGCCACCTGGCCGGATAGTATCGCTGCGGTCAAACTTGTTTCTGAGCGAGGCGATGGTGGCGCGGTGACGTTGCGTGGTGCCGATACTCCCAACGCCGAGTTGCAACAGTTGCTCTCCTGGTTGCAAACGCTAGCAGCTAAAGGCAGGGATTGGAACAAGTTCGCTGTACTCACTCGAACGCATCAGCAACTCGATGCGGTGTATCAGATGTTGCAAGCTGCCCGTATTCCGGTGTATCGAAAGGATGACGGAGACGCTGGCGCATATGGTGTAGCACTAGTTACCATGCACTCCGCAAAAGGGTTGGAGTGGGAATGCGTCGCTGTGGTCGGCGTGAATGAGGGGAACTTGCCACATCCGCTAGCTAGCACCGCAACCCAATTGGCGGAAGAAGGGCGGTTGCTGTATGTGGCACTCACCCGAGCCTGCGATCAACTGCTAGTGAGCTGGGTAGCGGGATCGGGAAATAGCTGTAGTCGTTTTCTGGCTCCATTAAGCGAATAGCGCGGCATCGATCAATCATGCAGCGCCGAATCGTGGGTAACTCCGCTGAAACAATCGCTCTACCCCAGAGATGGTGATCGGGTGTTGGGTGCGGGGTGAGCGTGTTCGAGTTGGAGCGGTTACGGGTAGAGAATCGGGGGTTGAGGAGGGGGAATGAGCTTCTGGAAAAAGCATCAACCTTCTTCGCGGCGGGGACGACCTTACAGCCTGTTTCGAGATTGTGGTTGTGGAGGAAGTAAATTATTCGGTATCGGTTTTGGTGGGTTTTTTGGGTGTTTTTTGGCAACGGTTCTAGTGAATTGGATGGTTCGTGAGAGGAAACCTTTAACACTTACCGAGTGAAATACCGTTGTGTTGATGGGTTGCTGTGGCGCGAACAGGGCAGAATCATCGTAGAACCGTGGTATTCGTTCCCAAAAACCATTGCACCGCTCAGGTTCACGCAGACGATACCGAATTCGCTGTATACTGCGGAAGAAGATATGAACGGATTGGAAAAGGACGTGGTATGGGCAGTCGCGAACCTCTAGAATATCCGTTGGTGGCTTAGGAATATAGCTAAAACCGGCTTCTGTGTCAATGGCTTTGAGAACGCCT
>JAIRZI010000085.1 GCA_031267295.1 Propionibacteriaceae bacterium
GATATCTGCGCATTCCACCGCTCCACCGGGAATTCCATTCTCCCCTACCTTCCTCTAGTCAGCCCGTATCGAAAGCAGGCTCAGGGTTAAGCCCTGAGTTTTCACTCCCGACGTGACAAACCGCCTACAAGCTCTTTACGCCCAATAATTCCGGACAACGCTCGCACCCTACGTATCACCGCGGCTGCTGGCACGTAGTTAGCCGGTGCTTCTTTACCAGGTACCGTCACTTGCGCTTCGTCCCTGGCGAAAGTGGTTTACGACCCGAGGGCCTTCATCCCACACGCGGCGTTGCTGCATCAGGCTTGCGCCCATTGTGCAATATTCCCCACTGCTGCCTCCCGTAGGAGTCTGGGCCGTATCTCAGTCCCAATGTGGCCGGTCACCCTCTCAGGCCGGCTACCCGTCGAAGCCTTGGTGAGCCGTTACCTCACCAACAAGCTGATAGGCCGCGAGCAGATCCTTGACCGTCGGAGCTTTCCTCCTTAGCAGATGCCTGCCAAGGAGAGTATCCGGTATTAGCAGCTATTTCTAACTGTTATCCCAGTGTCAAGGGCACATTACTCACGTGTTACTCACCCGTTCGCCACTCGTGTACCCCGAAGGGCCTTACCGTTCGACTTGCATGTGTTAAGCACGCCGCCAGCGTTCGTCCTGAGCCAGGATCAAACTCTCCGTTGAAAAATATCGACGCGGGGACTAGCCCCGTTGTCGTCAACTTGAGTTGATGCCTGACAGGATCCAAAAAGCTGGATCTATCAATACATCAAAGGAAAATCCGAGACATTGTTTACCGAGTTCATAAAGAACCCGATTCACAAGCACGGTTTCGTACACAAGAGCTTATCGCCGAAACGATAAAGCCCTGCACGATATATTTGGCATTGACTTTTAAGCACGCTGTTGAGTTCTCAAGTTTCGGGTGCGCTCCGTGTTTCAGGCCTTTCGACCCTGCGCTTGGGGCAACCTGCGATACTCTACATTCAGCTTCGGTTCGAGTCAACTCGAACTTTTCGGCTTCCAGTTCCACTTCTTTAATGAACCTCTCGGCCTTTCAGCCGACAGTTCCACCAAAGAGATCGCTAGTGGATTTCGCCGCTTGCTAAGCCCGTCCAGCACTTAAATAACGCTGTCCGGTACGCTTTAGCGGCAAGAGGAAACACTACCCTGAGAAGAGGTCACTCGCAAATCAACGACAAGACTCAAGTTAACTGCTCGCGTGTCAGGGTGCCTTGCCTCAAGTTGTTTTGCTCGCGTGGGTTTCAAGTTTCATTCTTGCGGGATGGGATGGGTAACCCCAAGGCAAGGGCACCCAACTACGCGAGCATTTGACTTTGAGGCATTACGATCAACCCATTTTGCAGGCACCCTACGCGAGCGACCCCGAGCAAGAGCGCCGCGCTATACCACCCCTCGCTGCCAATGAACACAATGTGCGAGCAATCTCGCAGTAAGACCACGCTTTCACTGGATGGCGGAATGCTTTGCTGGAGGGCTAGCAAAACCGGTAACACCGCGTTAAGCCAGTCATTAGGTCTATGTGGGATGATTAAAAGGTGTTACTGCAGTTGCTATCACATCGTCGTGACTTTGCGATTGGCTATCGTGGAGTTAGCTTGTGCTTTTCTGTAGGAAGTATTTTGTCGGCACTCGGTGCGTTCAGTGGTGAACTAATTCCGGTAGTTTTGCTCACATACACTATGCAAACTGTGGGTCTGGCTGTGGTGTATTTTGCCGTGTTGCTGGTTCGCACAGTTACGTCAAAAAATGCAAAAAGCTACGGCTTCTATCCGTGTTTTTCAGCGCATATGACGCTTCCGATCATGGTTTCAATGTTTACCATTTGGTGCATTTTGGCACTGGCCGATATAGACGAGTTAGGGTTTGTTTCACTGCATGATGCGGGAACTGTTCCTATCCTCAGCGTGCAAAGTCTTTTTGTTCGTTTGCTTGTGCCATTGCTAATGCTTGGCGATTGGGTAATTTTCCAAGAACGCGGCAAACTCAATAAAAAAGACATCTGGCTATGCGTAGTGGTTCCATGCGCTTATCTTTTTGAGGCAACGGCGTTGGGGTTGACTCATTCAGTACGCTACGACGCTGTGGGGGTGCATTCTTACTATTTTTACAGTTGCCTTGATGCTGATCAGTTCGATTTGCGGGCGTTTCTGACAATCATTGGTTTCATCCTGCTTTTTATCGTTTTGATGGCGCTATGGAGGTTTGTGGACGGAAAACTAGCAAACACGGCCAGCATTAAGCCGAGGATGGCAGATAGTTTCCATTCTTCGCGTTTTTCTAGTGTCAACATTAGCTATAAGGAAGTTGCCCTGTTGCTGCTCGCACAGTTAGCAGTGTTTGCCATACTTTATGCACTGTCCAGAACAGTTCTTAAAGACATTTATCTGTTTAATTGGACAGCTCGCCATCGTTACTGGAACGCCTGGATTCTCGTTGTAGTGTTCTCCGCGTTTAGAAAACCTATTCTATCGTTTGCCGTAACTATCGGTAATATCGTCGGGATTGTTTTAGGTCAAGTTTTAGGTGACTACATAAAAATGCGAAGAATACAGCTAATAACCGACGATATGGATGAGGCAACAAAATGGGGATTACGCACCAACTACGGTGTTTTCATCTGGCTCGTCACCATACTGACATTTCTGGTGATAGGAACCCGCATATCCATTATCATAAATACTCGTTCAGCAACTGTAGAAAACCACCTAGATGATATAGGGAATCACAATACTCCATAAACCCTTTCATGAGCAGTCAGCCGACCAGCTTGTTATACTGGTCATTCCTTATTTAGGATACCCAATATTGTGTTGCTGCTGCCCACACTGACCCACTATTGGGCTTGTAATATTTATTTATTGTACTGCTCCACCCATCAACTATTCGAAAATAGTAGTCAGATGTCGTGTAATTGCGATAGCCAACTCCAATGATCCAATGCCACGATGACACCCCATTGCTCACAAGATTTCCAACAGGCCTATTGTTATTTATAGCCGTCGTATACAGCGAGCGTTTATACGGCAATTTACGTTATATCTCACTAAAAAGCACTCAAAACACGATCTCAGATTCTTATACTGAAAACCCTCGTCAGTGCAGAACCATCTCTGCTGACACCGCACTTTTGGCACCCACGATGCACAGAAAGCGCTCGCTGACGCTCGGATGCTAACAGACTTTGTGCAACTTAGGAAACCGATACCTGCACGCCGCCCACGGTTTTCTTGCCGCGGCGCACTACGACATAGCCGCCGGGTAACAGATCAGCGACGGCAATGCGGGCATCCATGGAATCCACTTTGACGTTGTTGAGGTAGGCGCCACCCTCTTCGATGGCGCGTTTGGCTTCCCCTTTGCTCTTCACCACGCCAGCAGCCACCATGGCATCGGTTACTAGCGGAAGCTGGCCAGCTTCGCCAGCAATCTCACCAGCGTGCAGTTCCCGCATCAGCGCTGCCAATGTGGCAGCATCCAGTTCACGCAGTTCACCGCGGCCAAAAAGCGCTTGGGCAGCAGCTTCAGCGGAACGCCTTTGCGCCACCCCATGCACTAAATCGGTGATGTCGTCTGCAAGCGCGCGCTGCGCTGCCCGAAGATGTGGGTTTTCTTTCACCTGCTGTTCCAGATCGGATATCTCCTCAGCAGAGCGCACTGTGAAAACTTTGAGATAGTCAATCACTTTCGCATCTTCGGCGTTTAGGAAGAACTGGTGGAAAGCGTACGGGGAGGTCATCGCCGGATCGAGCCACACAGTGCCAGATTCGGTTTTGCCAAACTTCGTACCGTCGGCTTTGGTGAGCAGCGGAGTAGCCAAAGCGTGCGCTTTGCCGCCGTCTGCACGGCGAATCAACTCCACGCCTGCCGCTAAGTTGCCCCACTGGTCTCCGCCACCGGTTTGCAAAGTAACGCCGTGATGTCGGTACAACTCTAGGAAATCAAGGCTTTGCAGCAACACATAGCTGAACTCCGCATACGAGATACCTGATTCCAACCGAGCTTTCACCACTTCACGCTCTAACATCCGATTTACGGGGAAATGTTTGCCGATGTCACGCAGGAAATCTAACGTGGAAAGCCCCACCGTCCAGTCATAGTTGTTCACCAGTGTTGCAGCGGCTGAGCCATCGAAATCCACAAACCGGCTCACCTGGTCACGGATGCGTTCCACCCACTGCGCCACTGTGTCGCGGGGGTTCATCACCCGTTCGCCGGCCTGCTTCGGATCGCCGATAAGGCCAGTAGAGCCGCCAACTAGCAGCACCGGACGATGCCCATACGCCTGGAACCGCCGCACCAGCATAATCTGCACCAAGTTACCCATGTGAATAGACGGAGCCGTCGGGTCAAATCCGACATAGAAACGCACCGAACCGGAATCAAGATGGGCACCCAAGGCCGCAAGATCGGTGGAGTTTTGAATAAAACCCCGCCAAGACAGTTCAGTTAACAGTGCATTCATGGCGCACCATCCTATGCCAGTCCTACACAGATACTTATCCGACAACGCCACAAACTTCCGATCTACCACCAACAAAACCCCAACACCCGAGTTTCCTTTTTTAGTGCGGAAGTGGTTGTAGTGGTGTAAACCTCGAACGCAAATCAGAGTTATTCAAAGTGATGTTATGCATCACGCGACTACTTATCGTCCGTCATTGCGTGATTACTCATCGCCCGTCATTGCGAGCGACCACAAGGGCGCGAAGCAATCCAGTCATAAAAGTGCCACTTGTATGAAACTTTCCAATTCGGATTCACCGAACAAAAACCTCCTTTACTCAGTAGCTACCCTTTCTGGATTGCTTCGTCGCTTGCGCTCCTCGCAATGACGGGATCGGCTAGGTATCTTCACCACCACACCCCCCACAATGACAAAACCGACCAAACATCCCCACCACTACACCCCCCACGATGACGGAGAAACTGAGATCGTTACCCGCAGCAATACCATCCGAATACCACATCTCTCATATTGATGAATAAAGATTGAGTGGGGTGAATAAGCTAACCGTGACATATCCGAAGTAAGGCACACAATTTCATCACTAATCCCGAAACGGTACTTCACTTTAGTGCAGAAAACCACACCAAAACAACAACGAAATACCTAACCAAACCCATACCCAACTTCAAAACCATCCAAAAGCGGGAAACTCGGGTACCACCACCAAAACCCCAACACGCCACCAACCACCAAACCTTTGTCCAAGAGCACACCCAACAAATCCCACCCGATTACGCAACTCCAGTTCAATCCGACAACGTCACAAACTTCCGATCTGCCACCACCAAAACCACCCATCACAACCAACAAACCACCATATAAACCCCCAGCACACCATCAACCACCTAAACTTTGCTCAAGGCTCGTGCGGGGGCGAGAAGTCATCCAACCCAGAACCCAACCATCAATCACCTAGACTTTGCTCAAGGCTCGTGCGTGGGCGAGAAGTCATCCAACCCAGACCCCAGCACACCATCAATCACCTAAACCTTGCTCAAGGCTCGTGCGGGGGCGAGAAGTCATCCAACCCAGAACCCAACACACCATCAATCACCTAAACCTTGCTCAAGGGCATACCTAGTGAGTTCCACTCGATTATGCAACTCTAATTTGCGTAACACATTCTGCACATGATTCTGAATCGTACGATGCGACACGAACAGCCGATCAGCGATCTCGCGGTACTCCAACCCCTTGGCAACTAGGCGTAACACTTCAGTTTCACGCTCCGTCAAGGTGGGGGTATTGGCGGTATCGCCACCAGCAGCCATCCGCCGATACTCACCCAACACCAGCCCGGCGAGCACCGGAGTAAAAACCGCCTCCCCGCGTGAGGTGCGAATCACTGCGTCCAACAGGTCGGTTTTGGATGCCGATTTCAGCACATACCCTTTAGCGCCCACTTTGACGGCCGCCAACACGTCGTCACGCTCACCGGACGCAGACACCACCAGCACATGCATGTCAGGGAACTCGCGGGTCAGTATCTCGGTACACACCACTCCGTCAGGGGGCGGAATTTGTAAATCCATCACTACAACATCGGGACGAACGGCTCGGGCACGCCGCAAACACTCTTCACCGTTGCTGGCGGTAGCAACTATCTCAAACCCCGCTTCACCCAAATCTTCAACAAGCGCTTCTATCCAGATCGGATGATCGTCAACTAACATCACTCGCTTACCAGTGTTGGTCATGGTGCCGTCTCCTCAACAGGGATACGTAGTTCCCACTCCACACCAGTCCCTGGGGAGCTACTCCAGTGGGCGGTGCCCCCCAAACTGGCGATACGCCCCATAATGGACGCGCTGATCCCCAAATGCCCAGCCGTTTGCGCCAAAACAACCTCTTCTTCACTCATACCTTTGCCGTTATCTCGCACTGCAATAAGCACCTCATCGCCGTCACGCTCCAACAGTATCCACGATTTCGCGTTCTCCCCAGCATGGTTACGAGTGTTTGCTAACACTTCGGCCACGGCAGCGTCCGTCTCCATCGCCCGCTCAATAGGCAGTAGCAGAGCGCCAGCCATCGTCGAAACTGTGACGGTGGCGCTTTCTCGGGCGCTTAGCAACTGCACCAAATCAATTACATCGTTTTTGTCTGGAACGGCTACATCAATATCTTGCAGTAGCAATCGCAGCCGCGCCTCTTGATCTCCAGCGAGTTTCGCCAACCGCTCGCCTTTGGGGCCAAACTCACTACCGTCGCGTTCCACCAGCGCTAGTACCTGCAACACACCGTCATGCACGATACGGTTCAATCGTTCCCGTTCCGCCAACTTTGCTGCGGTGTCAAAACTTAAATCGCGTTCCGCAATCAGCGATTCCAGATGATTTGCTAAAAACCCGACGAACCCCGGCACCATAACCATGCACAACAAATCTACCCACTCTCGCGGGTCTGAGCTGGGCATCTGGGCATAGTTCACCATCCCCACTAATAAACCTGCGGCGGAACCAAAAGCGGGGCCACGCCAGATGGCGAGCGCCAGCGGAGCGGACACCATCCAGTACCCCGGCACACCGTAGTAACTGCCCGAGAGCAGTTCCGAGCCAAGTATCCACCGAGACGGCGCTACTACGGCGATAGTTACCAACAAATCCAACCCCATCCAAAGCGGAGTACGGTATTCGGGACGCTGGTTAAGATACCAGCTAGCCATAGACCAGATGAACATCACTGCGCACGCCAAACTGAGCGCAGCGGGATGATTAGCGGAGCGTAGCCGCTGCACGTTCACCGTAATGAATATCACCAGCAACGCCAAGCGCAACATCGCGCCTGCTCGGTAGACGGAATGATGCCAAGTTAGCCGCATCACCACTTTCATACCGGTAACCCCGCATCCGCCCAATAGCACAACAGCATCTTCATGGCTGCAACTCCTCTGCAACACTAGTTTCTGGAAGATTAGTTGAAGTTGCTGTGAGCTGCGTGTGTGCCGTCGAATCCATCCAAATCTTTTCTGAAATATCTGCTGCCACACTGGAACACTCAGCTGGCGCTGAACCCGCTAACACCTCTTTTGGCACACTAGCTACGCCAACCGGACACGCTACAGGCGAGGGTACCCCGACATTCGGATACTCTTTGACGAACTGTTGGCTCTCCTGCAGGCTCATACTGCCGTATTTAATCCGCGCTCCATACACGTCAACATACGTCTGCTTGGTGAGTTGCTGAATGTGTCGCGCAATTTCGTCACTCACCCAGCGCAACACTTTGCTATCGTTTGCATGTTCAGCGTAAGCACTAAAATCAATAGGCTGCCCGACAATAATGCGAGCTTGTCGCATGGTAGGGAAGATCAGGGCGCGCCGCACATGAGTATTCACCATACCTACCGGGATCACCGGCACCCCAGATAACAGCGCCAAGCGCGCTACCCCGGTGTGGCAACGGTACAGTCGTCCGTCTGGGCTGCGCGTACCTTCAGGAAAAATCCCCAACAGTTCGCCGCGTTGCAAAACAGCAAGCAACGACTCAAGACCGTGCTCCCCACTGGAACCGCCAGAGCGATCCAACGGCACCTGCCCTGCGATTCTAAGAAAAGTTCCCAACAACGCCTTTATGCCACGCATCTCGAAAAGCTCACGTTTCGCCGCGAATCGCAGTGGCCGTTTCATAAGGGTGGGAAGCGAGAAAGTGTCACCCCATGAGATGTGATTAGCGGCGAGAATCGCGGCTCCCTGCTTGGGGATACGCTCGCCGTGCAACAGTTTTGGTCGCAGAATCCAACCCACAACCGGGATGAAAAACAATTTATGTAACACTTTGTACAACATCAAACACTCCTCAATATGCCAGCCTACCGTCAGGTATCGCGGGTGGTTCAACTTAACGACATATCGCGTTTAGGAATCTCCAAAACGTTTCCGCCACGCAATGCAGCGGCAAATATTGTCAGACTAATCGATTCTCGCTTCGCAGTACCGTGTTGCGCGAATGTTTGGCGTGCCACACCACGCTATTAAGCTGGTGGCTCAAGGAAACCGCTAACGCAACACCAGTTACGAAGCATCCTAAGGAGCACAACCGTATGCCATCCAATGACAACACCGACGACCAGTTCCGCGAACTGATTCTAGAAGAGTTCGGCGCTGAGGTGAAAGGTCATGCACCTATTGAGGGACGTAGTGCAACCGAGTTCCACGACTTCTTCGATTTTGATCAGGCAATAGCCAACGCCGACCCAGTGTCTGACGAACGTTGGATAGCACCTCCCCCTATGCCCGTCGACCACCCATCCAACCCTCGCGCCCTTTTCGGTTTAGTGATCTGGGTGCTATCGGGAACATGCGCAACGTTGGCGCTAGTCGGCGTAGCACTGCCTAGTTGGCTGGGCGTGTTGGCGTTCGTCGGGTTTGGAGTAGGGCTTGCGCTACTGCTCAGCGCATTACCAAAAAAACCTGAGCCTTATGAAGATTTCGACGATGGGGCGCGTCTTTGAAACATACTGAGTGAATGTCAGCTCTCGTCGATAACTGCGACGGTCGGTGCTCTCAAAGCTCGCACCATCGCCTGATAACCAAGCGCAAACCGCATGACATCGCCAACCTGAATGTCTCGTTCACAGTCGCTGACATCAATAACGGTACGGTCGCTGGTAGCTCCACACACTACGGCTCTTTCATCATACGGATAAGAATCTCTAAGATCGGTGTCCTCATAGCCCAATGCGACTATCACCCGTTTGCGTACCACAGAACTGGGGTGCGGTTCACCCGCTCCTTCTCCCCATGCTTGAGCAGGCTTGTAACGCGCCTCGACGACCTCTCCAGAAAGTACAAACGCTCCCATATCTCCATTACGCAACGGCTCGTCGAATCCCGGAACAAAGCCGTTGAGAACTGCTTCCCCAATGCGTAGATGGTTCACAACTGCGGGAAGATTCGCCTCTTCTAGCAGCCGTACCGCACTGCTCCCGCCAAGCGACACCACGTCAAGTTTGCGACCTACTGCCCGCTCTACATCGGCTACCGCATTCGTTAAATCGATCATGTTGGCGCTTGCCGGCAAAACGCCGTTCATGCAAGACAAATTGGTTCCGATTCCGTGTAGTACAACACCTGGAAGTTCTTCAACCTGTTCACAAAACGGCACCAAATCAGCCGCCATGACACCTTCGCGCAGTTCCCCAAGTTCCGCCATCACGACCACTTTATGAACACGCCCCATTCGCTGTGCCGCAGTAGCGAGAGCCTGGACGAGCCGCATTTCGGTGTTTAGGCTGACATCAGCCAAGCGTATGCTCTGATCAACCTCACTCAGTAGCGGTGAGCCAATAAGCCATTTTTCCCGAAGCCATGGTTCAGTTGCCACCCTTTCAAGGGCGGAAACCCGCGATTCGCAGATGCTGTCTAAACCCCGTTTTTGCACCAAATCGCTTAACCAGGAGTATCCACACTCACCTTTGGTAACAACACTCAACTGCACACCTTGAGTTTTTGCCATATTGCAGACGATTTCAAAGTTTTTTCCAATCGCTTTCCGGTCAACCCGCAACACTGCCGCCATATTCAACTCCCTACGCTTATCTGTTGCTTTCCCTGCATAAGTGCCGCGCTTGCCGTCAGCTTCGTATGCTCGTGTTCTCAAAGGTTTCGTAAAGCATTATTACTGCGATTACTGCGGTTACAGAACTCAATTCTTATCAATAATTCGTCTTATTACTAATTATTATTGACCCGTTGCCATACCTTCTGGCAAATAGCGGTAACCATCAACGTTCTGCCCATTCTCATACACTTCGAAGTGCAGATGACAACCGGTGGACTCGCCCGTATTACCAACCAGCCCAATTAACTCACCGCGATTCACAAATTGACCGGCTCGCACCAAAATAGCGGACATGTGGGCGTACCCGGTGATGTAGTAGTTACCCATCCCAGAGTTGCCATGATCGATTTTCACATAATTACCGAAGCTAGCGTAGCTTCCAGCTTGAATAACGATGCCAGAAGCGCCGGCAATTACTGGCGAGCCACAACTGATACCGAAGTCTGTTCCGTAATGAAATGATCGTCCAAACAATGGGTCGCGTGGCCCATAAGGGCTAGTCACATTGCCGCCAGACGGACGAGTGAACGGTAACACTCCACCCGAAGCAGCGATACTAGCTCGCATCGCTTCGCGTTCCTCCGGGGTGAGCTTAGCGAGTGCCGCTCTCGCAGCGGCAGCGGCGCGAAGCTGCGCATCCAGCAGTTCTTTTTGTCGTTTCTCTTCCGCTTCTATCGCTTTCACTTGTTCGCCGAGATCAGTTTCCATCCCCGCTAAGCGATCACGTTCGGAGTTAAACCGAGCGACACGTTCCGCTAGTAAGCGAGTGATTGACTCTCTAGTGGCCAATTCATTCAAAAAACCTTCTGGAGATTTACTGGTTATAAAGGCGACTGCGATCCCTAACCCAGGGCTTTGGTTTTCGGCGTTCACCATATTGATGATGTCCGTACGCAACACTGCGATAACGTCTTTTTGATTCGCTATGGTGGTGAGCAACCCTTGGTAAGTTCGGTTCGCCTGTTCCAGCGATACGGCGGAGAGTGCAGAATCCAGGTTAACCTGAGCGACTTGCTCATCAATTTCGGCGATTTCACGAATGATGACATCCGCCGCACTCTCACTAGAAGTTGAAGTTAAAACGGTATTAACCGTCACCGGTTGCGGCGTTTCTATATCCGTTGGATCGGCAAATGCATCAATTCGCGCTGCCATCAACAAAGCGACACTTGCTATAAACGCCGTTCCCGTTACCCGCACTCTTCCCCGCTGCTTAAACAAAATCTCCCCTTCGGATTGCTCGGACGGCCTATATTCCTTGCCCGTGGGTGAGCAAACCGCCGCATATCCTGAGAAAATTATAAGGACTTTATATCTAGAAACCAAACTCGCTGAGGTGTCTTAGCTACTTTGAGCGTGTAAAACCCGAGTTTTCCTTTTTAATGTGGAAGTGGTCATGGTGGTGTAAACCTTGGGGTTAAATCAGAGTTATTCAAAGTGGTGATATACATCACGCGATTACTTATTGTCCGTCACTGCGAGCGAGCAAAAGGACGCGAAGCAATCCAGTTACTTAAGTATCACTTATGCGAATCTTTCCAACTCGGATTTATTGAACAAAAACCTCTTTTACTCAGTAATTACTTTTCTGGATTGCTTCGTCGCTTACGCTCCTCGCAATGACGGGGAAACTCGATACGTTGCTGCACCGCGCCGCCCTACGCTCCTCGCAATGACGGGGAAACTCACAATGAACTTCAACTTTGTCGCAGCACTCGCGGCCATTTGTCAAGGTTTTTTTAATCACGTTCACAAAAAATTTATAATTCAGTAGGTAAATTTATGCCTATGCGGCATATAGGGGCGATTGAATGTACTCAGTAGAGATTTGCGCGGGAGCAGGCGGACAGGCACTTGGCTTAGAGCGAGCCGGGTTTCGTCACGTTGCTCTTGTTGAGATAGACTCTAACGCCTGCAACACGCTTCAGGCTAACCGCCCCGGTTGGAACGTGGTACAGGGTGATGTCAAGGAATTTTCAGGGAAACCTTATGATGGCATTGACCTGTTAGCGGGTGGCGTACCTTGCCCCCCGTTTTCTGTAGCCGGAAAGCAACTTGGGAATGAAGATGAGCGTGACCTTTTTCCTGAAGCCTTGCGGCTTGTCCGCGAGTGTAACCCCAAGGCGGTTATGCTTGAGAACGTCCGTGGGCTGTTCGACCCCAAATTTGCGGATTACCGAAACGCTATCAAAGCCGAGCTTGAGGGGCTTGGATATGTGTGCGAGTGGGAGCTTGTACATACTCACCACTATGGTGTGCCTCAACTTCGCCCCAGAACCTTGTTGATAGCCTTGAAAGAAGAATACGCGCCGTATTTTGCTTGGGCGCATAGTGCGAACGTAACGCCTCCGACTGTCGGGCAACTGTTGTACAGCGAGATGGCAAGCGACGGTTGGGAAAAAGCGGACATTTGGGCGGAGCAAGCTAACGGCATTGCGCCGACGCTTGTCGGAGGCAGCAAGAAACACGGCGGTGCCGATTTGGGACCGACAAGAGCGCGTGAAGCGTGGAGAAAACTCGGCGTAGACGGCTTAGGTGTGGCAGACGCTCCGCCGCCACGCAGATTTGATGGCTTGCCGAAGTTGACCGTTAAAATGGCGGCTCTTGTTCAAGGTTTCCCGATGGAATGGGAGTTCACTGGTAAAAAGACCCCCGCATACAAGCAGGTTGGGAACGCTTTTCCTCCGCCGGTGGCGTGTGCGATGGGACGGTCTATATATAAAGTACTAACGGCAAGCGAACGCTGCTCCGTTGGAGAAAGGGAGATTGCCGTAAATGAGTAGAAACGGTTCAAGGGATAAACTTAGAGCGTACTTCTTGGAGCATTTGGGTGAAGTGCTTGATTCAGAAACGCTTCGCACGGTAGCCGGAGTTAGCGAATGAGCGCGTCGCGTTCGTGAGCTTCGCAACGAAGAGGGCTACCAAATACTCACGCATAATGACCGTTCGGATTTGAAACCCGGTCAGTATGTGCTTGAGGACGCAAAGCCGCAACCCGCTTTTGCGCGTGAACTCAGCAAAGAAGTCCGTGCGTATGTCCTCGACCGAAACGGCTTTACCTGTCAGATGTGCGGCGCGGTGGCGGGCGAACCGCACCCGTATGACCCGACACGCAAAACGCGTCTGCATATCGGGCATATCATTGACAAGAGTATGGGCGGAACGGACGACCCATCTAACCTCCGCGCTCTGTGTAGCGTGTGTAATGAGGGCGCAGCTAACCTTACGCTTGACCGTCCGTCGCACGAGAAGTTGCTAATACAGATACGCCGCGCCACAGGAGCAGACCAACTGAAAGTGTTGGAGTGGCTGATAAAGAAGTTCCCGAAACAGGCGGATGAGATTAGTAAACACAGCAGCTATTGAACAATAGCGCGTAACGGCGGCTAAGGTACGCTGAGAAAATAATAAAATTAGGAGGAGCTATTTATGGCAGACCCTGCCGCTTACTCATGCGTCCTAATCATTTTCAGCTAAACGACGGAGCGCAGCGATAGTGTTTTCCAGCTCATTTGTCACCCAAAACGGCGGTAACGAAGCTCTTAAAAATGATCCATATCTTGCGGTGACGATACGCGGGTCAAGGAACGCCACCACTCCGCGATCATTAGGAGTCCTGATGAGCCGTCCCATTCCTTGCGCTAATAACAATCCAGCCTGTGTGGCATATACCTGCATAAAACCATTCCCGCCAGCAGCATTCACCGCTTGCTGCCGAGCTTGCATCAAGGGGTCGTCGGGGCGGGGAAATGGAATCTTATCGATGATAACCAAACGACACGTCTCTCCTGGCATATCTAACCCCTGCCATAACGAAAGAGTACCGAATAGAGAAGTTTTCGGTTTTACCATGAACTGTCTGGTTAACTCCGACAACTGCGCCTCACCTTGGCATAACAGCGGAAAATCCGGCAGTTTATGACGACAGTACTCCGCTGCGCTTTCCGCGTTACGTTGTGACGCGAACAACCCCAAAGTGCGTCCCCCAGCCGCCCACAGCAACTCGGCAATCTCTGAAAGAACCTCATCACCGATACCGTCCCGCCCTGGAGACGGCAAATGTTGCGCAAAGTAACAAATACCTTGGTGGGGATAATCGAAAGGCGACCCCACATCAAGGCCTTGCCAACTACAAGTATCGCTCTGCGCACCAAACACTCGTCCGGCTTCCGAATCGTCGCTCCGGGTGGCGGTAACAAAACCCAATCTTTTCGCTAATGGCTCAAACTGTCCGCCTACTTTTAAGGTAGCTGACGTGAGCACAACCGCAGTATCAGCAAATATTTTCTCTTGTACTAACTCCGAAACATCAAGGGGAGCCACCACCAACTGTTTTCCGAACGTTGGACGATCTGACACCCACACCACATCACGTTCGGCGAACTGCGCCATACGTTCGGCAACTTGATAAATATCTGCACATGCAACCGCAACAGTGTTGCGTGTCAGCAGTTCAGTGTCGCTAAATTGATCTCTACCCGGTTGCACTTCGGATTCTGCTTGCTTAAACACTCCGGTGAGCAGTAGCAACGACTCGATGATGTGCTGCGCATCCGGTGTCACTCGACCAGGGTTTGTAATGTCCAATGCGCGATTAAACAGCGACGCAACTTGCGTCAAATTGTCGATCAGCTCATTATTCGTAGTGAACGCCGTAATCTGTCGAATCGCACGTTCCACCTGCTGCGGGCTTAACTCGGCATCGGCGGCACCAGTCACTCGGTCTACTAGATCATGCGCTTCATCAACAACGATGGCGGCATACTCTGGCAATGTTTTACTGTCTTGGATAGCGTCGATGGCCAACATGGTGTGATTGGTAACCACAACGTCCGCTTTCCGAGCGATGGCTCGGGAACGTTCCGTGAAACACTCCTCGCCGAACGGGCATTTGGTGACACCCACACATTCTCGTGACGGCACCGACACTTGGTTCCAGGCTTTTAAGCTATGTTTTGGCGCAGCGTCACGCTCACCCAGCGCGTTCATTTCAGCCTGCTTTTCCGCCCATTCGCGCAGCGCCAGCACTTCCGCTCCCAAAACGCTCGCAGCATCACCGCCAGCGGTGCGAATAACCTCAGCAAGATCAACAGCAGACAACAGAGCGTCCTGTTCTCCGTTCTCCCAAGCTCGCACCTTATACAGGCAGGCGTAGTTAGAGCGACCTTTTACTACGGCGGCTTTGAGACGTACTCCCAACACTTTTTCAACGGCATCCAACGCTGCTGGAATGTCCTTACCTGCCAACTGAGTTTGTAACGCCAAAGTGGCGGTGGCTACTACAACTCGCTGCTGCGTTTCATGCGCCCAGACGAACGCTGGCGCTAAATATCCAAGCGATTTGCCGGTGCCAGTTCCTGCTTGAACTAACAACTGTCCGCCGTTATTGAACGTCTCGGCCACTGCCGCCGCCATCTCTTGCTGCCCAGTACGCGGCTGACCACCGATGGCCGTTACGAATGCGTCTAGCACTTGCAGGTAGCTAGAGTTTGCAGAATCCGGTGAATCCGGTGAATCCGGTGAATGCGCTGGTGTCATCTAGGTAACCTCATAAACTCGTTAAGGCAGCGAAATGAACAAGCCTATGAGAATCATCACAATCTCGCCTAGCACCAACAGCAGCACCAACTCGGCCAATGTGCAAACTCCGCTCGTCATGTTGACGAGCGGAGTTGCTTTCCGCCACAGCGTTTTCTCGATAAGTTGGGTACGCAACACTATTGGCATGACCCTAGCTTATAAAACATCCCAACTACACCCCAACGCAGCACCAACCGCGCTTGAGGAGTTTATGGGGGTGCTCCAGTTCCATTTGGACTATGGATGAGGAGTTTATGGGGTACTCCAGTTCGGCAACTTTCCACCTGAATTGAAATATTGAAAATAACCTGAAGAGGCGAATAGAAGATTGTCAACATTGAATGAACCGACGGGCAGGGAAGTCAAAGCTCCTTCGGCGTTAAACCTAGAGAAGAAATCTATGCCAGCTCTGGTGATGTTATTAGTGTTGAACGAACCCTCCGGCAGGCTAACTAAAGCTCCGCCGTTGTTGAAACCATAAAAGAAATAGTCTGCAGCCTTGGTTATACTGCGTATGTTGAACGAACCCTCCGGCAAACTAACCAAAAATCCATGCCAGTTGAAATCAAAGAAGAAGTATTCACCGACGCTACTAATAGCGCTAATATCAAACGAACCCTCCGGCAAACTAGCCAAAACCCCGTCGGAGCAGAACGAAGAAAAAAAGCGAGAGCCAACGCTGGTGATGTTGCTAGTGTCAAACGAACCTTCCGGCAGGCTAACCAAAGCTCCGCCGTTGTTGAAACCAGAGAAGAAGCTGTCACCAACATTGGTGATATTGCTAATATCGAACGAACCTTTTGGCAGGCTAACTAAAGCTCCAGATGTATTGAATTGGGAGAAGAAGTTGTCGCCAGCGGTAGCATTGCTGCTCATAAATGCTTGCATTGGTGGCATTGATGTGATTTCAATATCAGTGGCGGTGGTTCCATACGTAGGTATTAGCGGCAGGGTGGTGCTTTTGAAAGTCCAGTATGGAGTATCTACAGCTATGTTCGCAGATTTGAGGGTAATTGAGTAGACATCGGCAGTGCTGTACGTATGGGTTATATTGCTAACAACATTTTCAACGCTACTGCCATCTCCCCAATCCACGCTGTAGTCGTTAGCAAAGTATTTAGTGACCCGCACAGTTTGGTCGTCGTTAACGACATTTGCCGAAAGAACAATCGTATTCCAATCAGTGGTGTCACTATATAAACTCACGCTACGATTCGTAGGAGTGATGATGTTCTCTGTTTTCGTTACCGCAACATTCACAGACGTATTGTTTGCCCAAGTGCCACTGATGCTAAGTTCGTAAACACCGACGCTAACTCTAGACAATGCTTCTTTCGTCACTTTCACACCGGTGACAGTGACATTTTCTTTTGTTAACGCAGCAATATCTTTATCGAATTTGAGCGTGATTTTAGTGGTAGTTGTGGTGTTCGAAACACCGTCCGCAGTTAAATCTTTATAACTAACTGCTTTGGTGTACAAAATAGTTTTCTGCACAGCGGGAATGAAAGGATACCCTGTTTTTGCTACCGCAACATTCACAGACGTATTGTTCGCCCAAGTGCCACTGATGCTAAGTTCGTAAACACCGACGCTAACTCTAGACAATGCTTCTTTCGTCACTTTCACACCAGTGATAGTGACATTTTCTTTTGTTAACGCAGCAATATCTTTACTGAAATTGAGCGTGATTTTAGTGGTAGTTGTGGTGTTAGAAACACCGTCCGCTAAGGCACTCTGATACTCAACTGCGGTACGCCATAAGAATGTTGCCATTTCGCCGCGTGTTACGTTGTTCGCGGGGCGGTACTCCCGGTTGCCGTTACTCACATAACCCGAAGTAATTTTTTTAGATTCTAACCAAGCCACCGCTTTGTAGTAACCCGCATTAGTAGCCACATCCACGAAAGGAGAAATAGCTGGTGCCGTGAACGCCGGAGAACCAGCCACACGATACAAAAACGTCGCCATCTCAGAACGTGTTACGTTGTTTCCAGGGCGGTACTCCCGGTTGCCATTACTCACATAACCCGAAGTAATTTTTTCAGACTCTAACCAAGCCACCGCTTTGTAATAACCCGCATTAGTAGCCACATCTACGAAAGGAGAAATAGCTGGTGCCGTGAACGCCGGAGAACCAGCCACACGATACAAAAACGTCGCCATCTCAGAACGTGTTACGTTGTTCGCAGGGCGGTACTCCCGGTTGCCATTACTCACATAACCCGAAGTAATTTTTTTAGAGACCAACCATTCGATTTGCTCAAATAATGTATGCGTAGGCGACACATCTACAAAAGTTGCAGTTGTGGGCAACACTATATGCGCCGACGCAACGAGGGATGAACCAGATGTTTCAGTTGTGCTATTCAATGAAACTTGTGATGCTTCCGGTGGGGGAATCACATCATCCATAGCATTTGCTACTAAAGGTGTCGCGCATATTAGCGCTGACAAAATGGAAAAACTGCATCCTAGAATCATTGTGCGCGTTACTCGCGTACCATCCCAGACACTCATGATAACTCCTTAAAAAGTTTCTGCCCAGAAAGTTTCTTTTTATAAATAGTTCTTATTTGCAACAATTAAGAACTGATAAGCATGTTACACAAAGCCAGATGTATTACCAAATTTTTAAACAAAACTAAATAAGAACTAACGAATGTGAGGTTGACCCCTTTTTCCGGACAGTTGGTTAGTTTGTTTCTGCCTGTTCGGTTAGGCGTTGTTCGTATTCTACTGGACTGAGGTAACCGATACTTGAGCAACGCCGTCGGGTGTTG